>NZ_MEES01000006.1:0-162463 GCF_001724535.1 Paracoccus sp. SCN 68-21
GGAGGCGGACGACCTCAACAGCCGCTCCATCGGGATCGAACTGGCCAATCCCGGCGACTGCCCCTATCCCGCGCCGCAGATGGCAGCACTCCGCCGGCTGCTACGGGCCATCATGGACCGATGGCAGATCGGCCCCACAGGCGTGATCGCCCATTCCGACTTGGCGCCGGGACGCAAGATCGACCCCGGCCCCCGCTTCGATTGGGAGGGACTGGCCCGCGACCAGCTGGCCCTCTTCGCCCGCCCCGACGCGGACGACCCCGCACCCCCCCTGGCCCCCAGCCTGACCGCGCTCGGCTACCCGGACCATCCCGCGCGGCTCGACGCCTTCCGCCTGCGCCACCGCCCCTGGGCCACCGGCCCCAAAACCCCGGAAGACCGCCAGACTGCCGCCCGGCTTCTTCTTCATGAAAATATCCCGGGGGAGTCGCGCTTGCGCGACGGGGGCAGCGCCCCCTCTTGACGCCTGGCCTCCGCACCCGCATACGGACCACGCGCGGAGGGCTGGATGACCGCGGCAGGGCAACCTGTCGAGGAAAGTCCGGACTCCATGAGGCAATGGTGCCGGGTAACGCCCGGCGGGGGCAACCCCAGGGACAGCGCCACAGAGAACAGACCGCCCATCCCCGGATGGGTAAGGGTGAAACGGTGGGGTAAGAGCCCACCGGGGGGCTGGCAACAGCGCCCGCATGGCAAGCCCCACCAGGAGCAATGCCGAATAGGGATCGCGTGCGGGTTCGCCCGTAGGGCCGCCTTGCCCCAGCAGATCCGGGTAGGCAGCTAGATCCGGCCGGTAACGGCCGGACCAGAGGAATGGTCATCCATCCGCGCAAGCGGTGGACAAAATCCGGCTTACAGGCCCTCCGCGCAACTCAGGCTTTCTTGCCGCCCTTGCCCCGCGCCTCGGTGGCGGTGGCGATCGCCTTGGCGGCCTCGCCCTGCATCTTCTGGGTAAAGGCGACCATCTGCGCCGCATAGGTCTCGCTCCAGTCGGCAAAGGCGTTGCCGCCCGATCCGCCGGTCGCGGACATGGCCTTCGTGCGCATCTCCTCTCCCTGCTTTTGCATCGCGGCGAACTGATCCTCCCAGGCCTTCTGCATCTGCTGCCACTGGGCCTGCATGGTCTCGCTGGCACCCTCCATCTGGGCCATCAGGCGGGTATTCACCTCCTGCTGCTGCTGCATGGCCTGGGCCTGCCACTGGCGGGCCTGCTCCATCGCCTCCTCCTGGCCCTTGGCCATGGCGGCCTGCCATTCGGTCAGCCGCTCCTGGAACTGGCGGGCATTGTCGGTCAGCGTCTTCAGCATGTCGGGCAGTATCATCACGGCTCCTCCCAAGGCTATGGGGCCATGAGAAAGGCCCCCGGATGCAAGCCTGCGTCCGGGGGCCGTGTTTGTCAAACGCGCGGGCTCAATCTGCGGTCTGGACCGGGCTGTCCGCCCGCAGGCCCTGCCGCCGCTCGATCTCGCGCCAGCGGGCGACGGCGGCATTGTGTTCGGCCAGCGTGCGGCTGAACGCGTGCCCGCCGGTGCCGTCCGCCACGAAGTACAGATAGTCGGTCTCATCCGGGTTCAGTGCGGCACGGATCGCAGCGCGGCCCGGATTGGCGATGGGCGTCGGCGGCAGCCCGTCGATGCGATAGGTGTTGTAGGGCGTGGTCGTATCCAGCTCCGAGCGCCGCAACCCGCGGTCCAGAATGCCCTGTCCATTCGTCACACCATAGATCACCGTCGGGTCCGTCTGCAGCCGCATCCCCTGACGCAGGCGGTTCACGAACACGCTGGCGACCTGCGGACGCTCGGCCGCCTGCCCCGTCTCCTTCTCCACGATCGAGGCCATGATCAGCGCCTCCTCCGGCGTGTCATAGGGCATGCCAAAGGGCCGCGCCTCCCATTCCTGCGCCAGGATCGCCGCCTGACGGCTGGCCATCTGCGCCAGGATCGCGTTGCGGTCGGCGCCGCGCTCCAACAGATAGGTGTCCGGGGCCAGGCTGCCCTCGGCGGGGGTCTGGGCCACCTCTCCGGTCAGGAAATCGGCCGCCTTCAGCGCCTCGACCACCTGCCAGCTGGTGACGCCCTCGGCCATGACCAGCGACAGGCGCGCGCCCGGCTGCTCCTGCGCGGCCACGATCGGCGCGGGACGCTCGCCCACGGCGGGGTTCCAGCGTGCGACCTCCTCATAGGCCCCGGTTTCGGGGTTGGTGTCGCGCAGCAGCACGGTGTTCTCGCGCACGCCCACGCGCACGACAACCTCGGTCCCGCAGGTCGAGGGGCCGCCCGCCGTCACCGTCTCGACGATCTGCTCCATGCTGGCGCCCGGCTGCATCAGAAAGCTGCCGAATTTCAGATCGCGCGCCTTGTCCATGTAATCGGCCCCGGCGCGAAAGATATAGGCGTTGGAGATCGCGCCCTGCGCCGCCAGCTGGTTGCTGACCGCGTTCAGGCTGGCCCCCGGCGCGATCTGCACGCATTGCGCGACCGCGCTCGGGCCCGGCCCGCTGAATTCGCGCTTGGCCCAGGCCACCGCCGCCGCCGCCCCGATCAGCAGCACGATGGCCAGCGTCAGAAAATTCGAGGCGATGTTGCGCCAGATCATCCGTCGACCCGTCCCAGCACCAGACTGGCATTCGTTCCGCCAAAGCCAAAGCTGTTGGACAGCGCGATGTCCACCTTGCGGCGCACCGCGGCATTGGCCGCCAGGTCCAGCGTCGGCGTCACCGCAGGGTTGTCCAGGTTGATCGTCGGCGGACAGATCTGATCGCGAATCGCCAGCACGCAAAAGATCGCCTCGACCGCGCCGGCGGCGCCCAGCAGATGCCCGATGCTGGATTTCGTCGACGACATCACCGCGCCCGAAGCCGCATCGCCCATCAGACGCTCGACCGCGCCCAGTTCGATCGTATCGGCCATGGTCGAGGTGCCATGCGCGTTGATGTAATCGATCCGGTCCGGCGTCAGACCCACCGACCGCAGTGCGGCCTCCATCGCGCGGTATCCGCCATCACCATCCTCGCTTGGCGCGGTGATGTGATAGGCATCACCCGACATCCCATAGCCCAGCACCTCGGCATAGATCTTGGCGCCGCGCGCCTTGGCGTGCTCGTATTCCTCCAGCACGACGACGCCCGCGCCCTCGCCCATCACGAACCCGTCGCGGTCGGCGTCATAGGGGCGGCTGGCCGCCTGCGGATCATCCGCCCGCTTGGTCGACAAGGCCTTGCAGGCGTTGAAGCCCGCGATGCCGATCTCGCTGATCGGGCTTTCCGCGCCGCCCGCGATCATCACGTCGGCATCGCCATAACGGATCATCCGCGACGCATCGCCAATGGCATGCGCGCCGGTCGAACAGGCGGTCACGACCGCATGGTTCGGCCCCTTGAACCCATAGCGGATCGAGACCTGACCCGAGATCAGGTTGATCAGCGCGCCCGGAATGAAGAACGGCGACACCCGCTTAGGCCCGCGTTCCTTGATCAGCACCGCGGTTTCCGCGATCGAGGTCAGCCCGCCGATCCCCGACCCGATCATCACGCCGGTGCGCAGGCGGCTTTCCTCGTCGTCGGGCATCCAGCCCGCGTCCAGCACCGCCTGATGCGCCGCCGCGACCCCGTACAAGATGAAGTCATCCACCTTGCGGCGGTCCTTGGGCTCCATCCAGTCATCGGGGTTGAAGGTCCCGTCGCTGCCGTCGCCCACAGGGATCTCGCAGGCGTATTTCGTCACCACCTGCGACGCGTCGAACCGCGTGATCGGCCCGGCTCCGGATTTCCCGGCCAGCAGACGCTCCCACGTCGCCTCGACGCCAGACGCCAGCGGCGTGACCATCCCAAGCCCGGTGACAACAACCCTGCGCATCGGCAATTCCTTCAGCTGCTCGCATTTTGCGCCGTGATACACGCGTGCCCGCCTTGGCGCAACGTCACGAAACCGCGACAACGCGCGGGGGTCCGGGGGGCGCGCGCAGCGCCCGCCCGGCGGGGGGTGCGGGGGGCTGGCCCCCCGCCTGCGTCGCGGGACGCAAGCCTCAGACCAACCCCTCGGCCCGGAACCGCGCCAGAATGTCGCCCTGCGGCCGCGCGCCCACATGCCCGATCACCTCGGATGCCGCAATGCAGCCCATGCGCCCCGCCACCTCCAACGGCCGCCCCGTGGCCAGGCCATAGATCAGCCCCGCCGCGAACTGATCGCCCGCCCCGGTCGCATCCACCGGCACCACGCGCTGAACAGGCACGCGGGCCCGCTCACCGTCGCGGATCAGGATCGCGTCATCGCCCGACCGGGTGCAGATCACGGTGCCGCAATCGGCGACCGCCAGACGCAGCGCCTCGTCCAGATCCTCGACCTGGTACAGCGCCTGCCATTCATGGACGTTGCCGATCACGTAATCCATCGGACCCGCGACCAGACGGCGGAAATCCTCGCGGTGCCGGTCCACGCAGAACGGGTCCGACAGCGCGATCCCCACCTGCCCGCCCGCCGCGTGACAGCATTCGGCAGCCTTCAGGAACGCGGCCTTGCCCTTGTCCTTGTCGAACAGATAGCCCTCCAGGAACAGCCAGCCCGCGCCGTCGAACACCTCGGGCGCGACCTCCTCGGGGCCCAGCTCGGCCGAGATGCCCAGATAGGTGTTCATCGACCGCTCGCCATCCGGCGTGACAAAGATGATCGTGCGCGAACTGGGCAGCCCCGCCCCCGCCACCGGCGCATTCACGAAGCGCGTGCCCGCCCCCTCGGTCTGGCTGGCGTAAAGCCGCCCAATCTCGTCATCGGCCACGCAGCCGACAAAGGCCGTGCGCAGCCCCAGCCCGCCGATCCCCGCCAGCGTGTTTGCCACGCTGCCGCCCGCGACCATGCGCGCCTGATCGCGGCGCGCGGAATGGTCGTCGGCCTGCGCGGCCATCAGGAACTCGGACCGTTCGCGGTCGACCAGCTGCATGATGCCCTTGGTGATCCCCAGGGCCTCCAGCCGCGCGTCCTCGGTGGGGGCGATGATGTCCATGACGGCATTGCCGATGCCAATGACATAGGGGGTGCTCATGCGGTCTTCTCCTCATAGGGGCACAGGTCGCGGATCGGGCAGATACCGCAGCGGGGTTTTCGCGCCTGACAGATATAGCGCCCATGCAGGATCAGCCAGTGATGCGCATGGGCCTGGAACCGGGCGGGGACATTGTCCTCAATGGCGCGCTCAACCTCGTCCACGTCGCGGCCGGGCGCGATGCGGGTGCGGTTGCCGACGCGAAAGATATGCGTGTCGACGGCCTGCGCCGGGTGGCCGAAGGCGCAGGACAGCACGACATTCGCGGTCTTGCGCCCGACGCCCGGCAGGCTGGTCAGCGCGGCGCGGCTGTCGGGAACCTGGCCGTCATAATCCTCGACCAGGATCCGCGACAGGGCGATGACGTTCCTGGCCTTCTGGCGGAACAGGCCGATGGTCCTGATATGCTCGGTCACGCCCTCGACGCCCAGCTCCAGCATCTTGGCGGGCGTGTCAGCCACCGCGAACAGCCCGCGCGTGGCACGGTTCACGCCCACATCGGTCGCCTGCGCCGACAACGCCACGGCCACGACCAGCGTGAAGGGGTTCACGAACAGCAGCTCGGTTTCGGGCGCCGGATTGCCCTCGGCCAGCCGCGAGAAGATCGCGACCTGATCGGCAAAGGGCAAGGCGGGCGGCAGACGACGGGACAGGGCCATGCCCCCGCTTTTGACCGTCCCGCCCGCGCAATGCAAGCGGGCCCCGCCACACGAAGTTTTCAAAGCGTTTCCAGTGCCCTCCACGAAACAGTGACTTTCCTTTGGCGCGGAACTGCGACAGCGTGCCACGCGTTGACGGCATATCCCGGAATCAGCCCCTGTCGGGCCGCGGGACCGCCAATGCAGACCCGGCGCGGCGACCATCGCCCGCCCCCACCAAGGAAAGGGAGCCCCATGAGCCTCCGCAAGACCTCGATCCTGGCCGTGTGTGGCCTGACCCTGCTGGGCGCCTGCGCCCCCGCGATGACCGATACCGGCGCCGCCGGCATGAGCCGCACCCAGCAGGGCGCGTTGGCGGGCGCAGCCGTGGGCGCGCTGTATGGCGGCACCCGCGACAGCGACGGCAGCAACCGCAGCCGTGACGCCGCCCGTGCCGCCATCGTCGGTGCCGCCGCCGGTGCCGTGGCCGGCAACATCCTGGACCGTCAGGCCGCTGCGCTGGAACAGTCGATCAGCAACCCCAACGTGCAGATCGTCAACCACGGCAGCTATCTGCAGGTCGTGATGCCCGACGGCATCCTGTTCGCCACCGGCTCTGCCGCCGTGTCGGGCCCGGCGCAGACCGACCTCTATGCCGTCGCGCGCAACCTGAACCAGTATCCCAACAGCCGCGTCGAGGTGATCGGTCACACCGACAACACCGGCAGCGCCGCGCTGAACCAGGACCTGTCGCAGCGCCGTGCGCAGTCGGTCGCGGGCATCCTGGCCGCCGCCGGGGTCGCGCAGAACCGTCTGGCCGCCGCGGGCCGTGGCTTTACCCAGCCCGTCGCCTCGAACGCGACCGAGGCCGGGCGCGCCCAGAACCGCCGGGTCGAGATCCTGATCCGTCCGACGCAGTAAAGGCCGCATCGGGGCGGGGCCATGCGCCCGGCCCCTTTTCCCCGCGCCGGCCCGGGCCTAGGATGACCACCCCGACAGCCCGGACCCGCCGCCATGACCGATCCCGACAGCCCCTTTCACCCCATCGACGCCGCCCGCCTGTCGGACGCGGTCGTGGCACAGCTCGAGGCGCTGATCCTGCAGGGCGTGCTGCGCCCCGGTGAACGCCTGCCCGGCGAACGCGACCTGGCCGAGCGGATGGGCGTCAGCCGCCCGTCCCTGCGCGAGGCGCTGGCCGCGATGCAGGCCGATGGGCTGCTGGTCGCGCGCCTCGGTTCGGGCGTCTTCGTGGCCGATGTGCTGGGCAGCGCGTTCTCTCCCGCGCTGGTCCAGCTGATCGCGCGGCATCCACTGGCGGCCGACGACTATCTGACCTTTCGCAAGGATCTGGAGGGGCTGGCCGCCGAACGTGCCGCCATCGCCGCGGGCGACACCGACCTGGAGGTTCTGGACCGCATCGTGCAGGCCATGCGCCACGCCCATGCCACCCCCGACCCCCAGGCCGAGGCCGCGCTGGATGCCGATTTCCACATGGCGATCGTCGAGGCCAGCCATAACCTGATCGCGCTGCACATGATGCGCACGATGCAGGACCTGCTGCGCCAGGGGATGCTGTTCAACCGTCCCCGCATCTTTGCCAGCCCCGATCTGCGCGACCGCATCCTGGACCAGCACATCGCCATCAACGACGCGCTGCAGATGCGCGACGGCCCTCAGGCCCGCGCCGCGCTGGAGGAGCATCTGGACCTGGTGGCCCAGACCCTGTCCGCACAGCGCCGCGCCGACGACCACGCAGCGGTGGCGCGGCTGCGCCTGCACAACCGCCCCGGTTCCTAAGGAAAAGGCCCCCGACGCGGGTGCGGCGGGGGCCTTTGGGATCACTGTCCGATGGTGATGTCAGTTCAGGCGACGCGCCACGTCTGCGATGGCGTCGTCGATCCCGGCCGACCGCTGTCCGGCACGCACCTGATCCGCCAGGATCTGCGATGCCGCCGCGATCGAGGCGGCCACGGCGCGGTCACGGACCGCGCGCACGGCGTCGCTCTCGGCGCTGGCGATCTGGTCCTGGGCCGCCTGCAGGCGACGGTCGATGGACCGGGCCAGATCCTCGCGGGCCTTGGCAGCCTGGGCCTCGGCCTCGCGCTTGGCATTGGCCACGATCTGGTCGGCCTGCGTCTTGACCTCGCGCGAGCGGCGCTCGTAGCTGGCATAGATCTCCTGCGCTTCCTCGCGCAGGCCGCGGGCCTGCTCAAGATCGTCGCGGATGCCCTCGGCCCGCTTGTCCAACAGGCCACCCAGCAGCGCGGGGACCTTGAAATAGACCAGCACGCCGATGAAGGCCAGGAAGGACAGCAGCACGATGAAATCGGTGTTGCGCAGCGAGAAGAACCCGTAATCCCCCGCCGCGGCCATGGCGGGTCCGGCGGTCAGGCCGGTCACGGCCAGCGTTGCGATCATGCGGTTCATTGCACGGCCCCCTTCATGCGCCCGTCCAGGGCGGCGCCCACCGTGGCATCGTCGGCCTGGCCGCCGAAGGTGCGGACCAGCTCGGCGGTGACGTCCTGCGCCACCTCGCGCGCGCTGGCATCGGCGGATGCGCGGACGGCACGGATGCGCGTCTCGGATTCGGCGGTGCGGGCGGCGATTTCGGCATCGGCCTTGGCGATGGCCTCGTCCAGCTGCGCCTGGATCTGGGCGCGGTTCTGGGCGACGATGGTCTGCGCCTGCGCGCGGGCATCGGCCAGGGCCTTGTCATAGGCAGCCTCGGCCTCGCGGGCCTTCAACTTGAATTCTTCTGCGGCCATCAGATCGCCAGTGATGGCGCCCTGGCGGTCCGACAACACGGACGCGATACGCGGCAGGGCCACGCGCGACAGCACCAGATACAGGACCACCAGGGTGACGACCAGCCAGAAGATCTGGTTGCCGAAGGTGGTGATATCCAGCTGCGGCAGGCCCGCGGCTTCGGTGGCGTAACCGGCGCCTTCGACCCCATGGGCCGCGGCATCCGCGCCGTGGGCGGTCGCATCGTCGATGACGATCGCGCCCTCAGTGGTTTCGACCGCGGTGGTGGCGGCCTCTTGCAACAGGCTGAACATATCCTACCCCATGGCCTTGGAACGAACGAAGGGGCGGGGGACAGACCCCCACCCCGCCGCAAGGATGGCCGTGGATCAGACCGCGAACATCAGCAGAAGCGCGACCAGGAACGAGAAGATCCCCAGTGCTTCCGCGAATGCCATGCCGATGAACAGCGTGGCGGTCTGGCCGGCGGCGGCCGACGGGTTGCGCAGGGCGCCGGCCAGGAAGTTGCTGGCGACGTTGCCCACGGCCAGGGCGGACATGCCCATGCCGATCGCGGTCAGGCCGACGCCGATGTACTGGCCCAGTTCTCCGATATTGCCTTCCATGGTATTTCTCCTTGCGGTTGGAAGTTGGTCGATCGTGGTGGATGCGGTCCCGACAGGGACCGCGCAGGGGCTGCGGACCGGCGCCTCAGTGCGACGGGTGCAGCGCATCCTTGAGGTAAACGCAGGTTAGAATAGTGAACACATAGGCCTGGACGATGGAAACCAGCACCTCGAAGGCAAACATTCCGACGACTGCGATAATGGCGACAGGGGCGACGGCGGCGATGGCCGCGAAGCCTGCGAAAACCTTGATGACGGCGTGACCGGCGATCATGTTGCCCGCCAGTCGGACGGACAGCGACAGCGGGCGCACGAAATAGCTGATGACCTCGATCACGGCCAGGACAGGACGGACCGCCAGCGGGGCCGAGCGCACCCAGAACAGGTCCAGGAAATGCGCGCCGTTCTTGGCGAAACCGATGATCGTGACGCCGAAGAACACCGCCAGGGCCAGAACGCCGGTGATGGCGATATGCGAGGTGACGGTGAAGGCCATCGGCACCAGACCCAGCAGGTTGGCAAAGACGACGAACATGAACAGCGTCAGGATATAGGGGAAATACCGCAGGCCTTCCTTGCCCGCGATATCCTCGATCATCTTGTGGACCAGGCCGTAAGCCATCTCGGCCACTGACTGCGCGCGGTTCGGGACGATGGCGCGGCCACGGGTGCCCAGAACCAGCAGCGCGATCGAGGCCAGGGCGGTCAACGCCAGCCACAGCGTCACGTTGGTGGGGGTGTACCATGCCACCGGGCCGTTACCGAACAGCGGCGAGACCACGAACTGGTCCATGGGGTGAAATTCAAGGCCGCCGCCAGTCGCTTCCGTCGCCACGATCAATCCCTCTCGTCACTGCCCGGCGTGTCGCCGGATGTCTTGTCCTCCGGCGCGGTGCCGGGTTTCCTGTCAAGCTCGGAGGCGGTCCGCATCATCGATTTGACGCCGGCCGCCAGGCCGAGAAAGATGAACAGGACCATCATGAAGGGCATCGTGCCCAGCAGATAATCCAGCCCGTAACCGACCACGAAGCCCAGGCCCAGCCCGGTCACCAGTTCGATCACCATGCGCCAGGCAAGGTTCGCCTGTTCGTATTTCCCCATCGGGCCGGGCCCGGAGGGTTTCGGTGTCAGGGCGGCCAGCTTGACCTCCAGTGCCCGCAGGCGGTCGGCATCCGCCGTCCGATCCGCATCGCCCTGGGGTTTTTCGGCCATCTGTCACGCCCCCGACGTCGTTGGGCGCTGTCTAGGGGCTGGGGCCGCCCAAGTCAAGCCGCACCGACCATTCCGCAACCCCCTGATTTGACGCGCATTAATTGCGAACCCTGCTGTGGGCGCGGTCTTGCAATCGCCGCGCGGCGGCGTCATCATTCAACCGCCCGGTTGACCATTCCCCCATCCGAAAGCCCGCACCCATGACCCCGCCTGCCCCGCCGGACCGGCTGGACCTGATCTTTGCGGCCCTGGCCGACCCCACCCGACGCCGCGTCCTGTCAATGCTGCTGGAGGATGACATGGCCGTCAGCGACGTGGCCGAGCCGTTCCAGATGAGCCTGGCCGCGATCTCCAAGCATCTGGCGGTGCTTGCAGCCGCCGGTCTGATCCGTCAGGAGAGGCGCGGACGGATCACCTGGTGCAAGCTGGACCCGGACGGGATGCGCCGGGCCTCGGTCTGGATGCAGGGGTTCGGCCAGTTCGACCCCGTGGATCTGGACGATTTCGAGCGGTTCCTGCACGCGCAACTGAGGAGCGATGATGACCAAGACGCCTGACGTGCTGTGTATCGGCGCGATGCTGTGGGACGTGATCGGCCGCGCGCCGCGCCGCATGGCGCCGGGCGCCGACGTGCCGGGCCGCATCCGCCACCTGCCGGGCGGCGTGGCGCTGAACGTGGCGGTGGCGCTGGCGCGGTGGGGCATGACGCCCTCGGTCCTGTCCGCCGTGGGCCGCGATTCCGAGGGCGAGGGCCTGATCGCCGAGGCGCAGCGCCTTGGCGTGCTGACCGATCACCTGACGCGCGACGCGGGCCTGCCCACCGACTGCTATATGGCGATCGAGGACAGCGAGGGGCTGATCGCCGCCGTGGCCGATGCCCTCAGCCTGGAACTGGCGGGGGCCGCGATCCTGGCGCCGCTGGACGCGCTGCCCGTCTGGACCGGCCCGGTCGTCCTGGACGGCAACCTGACCGAGGAGCTGCTGTCGGCCATCGCCCGCGATCCGCGCCTGATGCGCGCCGATCTGCGCGTGGTGCCCGCCAGCCCCGGCAAGGCCGAGCGGCTGGAACCCCTGATCGCCGCGCGGCGTGGTTGTTTCTATCTGAACCGCCTTGAGGCTGAGATTTTGGCCGGGCGCGCATGCGCCGATGCGGCCCAGGCCGCCGAGGCGGTCGTCGCACGGGGTGCTGCCCGCGTGCTGGTCACCGACGGCCCGAACCTGGCCGCCGAGGCGATCGCCGGTGGTCCGACCCTGACCCATCAGCCCCCCACCGTCACCGTGGAACGCGTGACCGGGGCGGGCGACTGCTTCCTTGCGGCCCATCTGGCCGCCGAACTGAAACTGATGCCGCGCGACGAGGCCCTGCGCCAGGCGGTCCGTGCCTCGGCCGCGCATGTCTCCGGAAAGGACGTCCCGTGACCCATACTGCCCCCCTCACCTTCGCCCCCGAGGTTCGCGACGCGCTGGATCGCGGCCTGCCCGTGGTGGCGCTGGAATCGACCATCATCACCCACGGCATGCCCTGGCCCCAGAACCTGGAGATGGCCGAGAAGGTCGAGGCCACCATCCGCGACGGCGGCGCGGTCCCCGCGACCATCGCCGTGATGGGCGGCCAGATCCATATCGGCCTGACCCCCGAGGCGCTGCGCGCGCTGGCCCAGACCCCGCCCGCCGAGGCCATGAAGCTGAGCCGTGCCGATCTGGCCGTCTGCATCGCGAACGGCCGCACCGGTGCCACCACGGTCGCGGCCACGATGATCTGCGCGCAGCTGGCAGGCATCAAGGTCTTCGCCACCGGCGGCATCGGCGGCGTCCATCGCGGGGCCGAGGACAGTTTCGACATCTCGGCCGACCTGCAGGAGCTGGCGCAGACCGCCGTGACGGTCGTGGCCGCCGGCGCCAAGGCGATCCTGGACCTGCCCAAGACCTGGGAGGTGCTGGAGACCCTGGGCGTGCCGGTCATCGCCTATGGCCAGGACGAGTTGCCGGCCTTCTGGTCGCGCGCCTCGGGCATTCGCGCGCCGCTGCGCATGGACACGCCCGAAGACATCGCCGCCGCCGCCGCCATGCGCGCGGCCCTTGGCCTCAAGGGCGGCCAGCTGGTGGCGAACCCGATCCCGGAGGATGCCGAAATCCCGCAGGACCAGATCATGCCCGTGATTGAACAGGCCCTGTCAGAGGCGGCGGCCCAGGGCATCGCTGCCAAGGCGGTGACGCCCTTCCTGCTGGGCCGGATCTTCGAGCTGACCGAGGGACGCTCGCTGGACAGCAACATCGAACTGGTGCTGAACAACGCCCGCCTGGCGGCGCGGATCGCCGCCGCGATGGCTCAGCCGGTGGCGTGATCAAAGCTGCGCTTGAACATGGCCGACAGATCGACGCTGTCGGCCTTGTTCAGCTTGTCGGCGTGCTGGTCCAAGAAGGTGTCGGCGGCCACGCGTCCGGCCTCTTTCATGATGGCCAGCTTGTGCGCGCCGGGCATCAGCTTTGACCGCGCGGACAGGTCGTTCATCAGCACATCGTCCATGATCATGTGGATCAGCACGTTCTTCATCGGGCTATCGGTCAGGCGGTTCTCCAGATGCAGCCGCTTGACGAAGTTGATGGCGCGCAGCTGCGACATCAGGCTGCTGTTGAAGCTGACCTCGTTCACGCGGTCGGAAATCTCGACCGGGGTGCGAGGCAGCGTCTCGCGGATCATCGGGTTCAGCGCGACGATGACCACGTCATCGGGATAGCGCGACGGATACAAGGGATACAGTGCCGGGTTCCCCGCATAGCCGCCATCCCAATAGGCCTCCAGCCGCCCGGTCTTGGGGTCGTGGATCTCGACCGCCTGGAACAGCGTCGGCAGGCAGGCCGAGGCCATGACCGCATGGGCATCGGCCTCCGCGCCGGTAAAGACGCGGATCTGGCCGGTCCGCACATTGGTCGCGGCCACGAACAGGTCCGGCCCGGTATCGGCGGTGAAATCGGGATGGGGCAGCCCGCGCAGCACCGCCGCCAGCGGGTTGGTGTAGAACGGCCCGTAATCATAGGGGCTGACCAGGCGGGTCAGGTTGTCCAGCCAGGCGGCGGGGGAAAACACCTCGGTCAGGCGCTGGAACCCGCGCCCCATCGGCATCAGCGAATTGATCCAGCGGATCACGCGGTTGTCGCTCATGGTGCCGACCTCGGACCAGAGCGCGTCCAGATTGTCGCGCGCGGCCTGCTGCCCGGCCCGACCCCGGCCCGCCGCCAGACCGGCCTTGAGCGCGGCCCCGTTCAGCGCACCGGCGGATGTGCCGCTGATGGCCGCGACCTCCAGCCAGGTCTCGTCCAGCAGGCGGTCCAGCACGCCCCAGGTGAAGGCGCCATGCGCGCCGCCGCCCTGCAGGGCCAGATTGATGCGTTTCTGTTCCATGGAGCCCTCAATTATGCAGTTGCAGCATGATAAAAGCCCTGAAAGGGCTGGCAAGTTCCCTGTTTACGCCGCAGCGCAGCATCACGACCAGCCCTCCGGCCCCAGGGCCATGGCCTGCTCGTATCGCGGCCCATGCGCCCATCCCGCAGGCAGCAGCCGCTCGATCTGGTCCAGCGCCTCGGCATCCAGCCGCAAGGCCGCGCCGCGCGCGATCTGGCGCCAGTGGTCCACACTGCGCGATCCGGGCAGCGCGATGACATGCGGCGCGCGCGACAGAACCCAGGCGATCGCCACGGCGGCGGGGCATTCGCCCCGGTCCCGCGCCCAATCGCCAAAGGCCCGCAGGCGCGGCAGATTGCGCGCCCAGTTGTCCGGCTGGAACCGCGGCATGGTGGTGCGCAGATCGCCCGGCGCAAAGCCCGCCGGGTCGGGCGGCGCATCCCGGAAAACGCCCCGCCCAAGGGGAGAGAACGCCACCAGCGCGGCGCCATGCCGGGCGCAGGCATCGGTCATGCCCAGCTCGACCTGGCGCGACCACAGCGAATATTCCGACTGCACGGCGGCGACGGGACCCACGGCGCAGGCGCGCTCCAGCGTGGCGGGGGCGACTTCGGACAGGCCGATGGCGCCGATCTTGCCCTCGTCCCGCAGACGCAGCAGGGCCTCCATCGCCTCCTCGACGGGGCGGGCGGCCTCGCGGCGGTGGAGGTAATAGAGGTCGATCCGCTCGACCCCCATGCGGCGCAGCGACCCCTCCAGCGCGGCGCGCAGATAGGTGGGCGAATTGTCAAAGGGGTGGTCGGGGTTGCGGGTGATGCCCGCCTTGCTGGCGATGGTCACGCGGCCCCGGTGGCGGGCCAGCACCGGCGCCAGCATCTCCTCGGCCCCGCCCCCGCCATAGACGTCCGAGGTGTCGATATGATCGATCCCCATCTCGATGCAGGCGTCGATCACGGCCAGGCTGTCGCGCGGGTCGGCGGCGCCATAGGTGCCCATGAAGTTCATGGTGCCCAAGGCCACCGCGCCCACCATCGGGCCGCCCTGCCCCAGCTGCCTGCGTTCCATCACCCCTCCGACGACAAGGGGCGCCGCAAGGGCGCCCCGATCTCAGCTTTCGGCATTCGCCTCGGCGCGGCTTTTCCCGGCCACGTCCAGCGCCAGCGTCGCGGCCATGAAACGGTCCAGATCGCCGTCCAGCACGCCCTGGGTGTCGCTGGTCTCCTCGCTCGTGCGCAGATCCTTGACCATCTGATAGGGGTGCAGGACATAGCTGCGGATCTGGTTGCCCCAGCCCGCATCGCCCTTGGCGGCGTGCTGGGCGTTCACCTCCGCGTTGCGGCGGTCCAGCTCCATCTGATACAGGCGCGCCTTCAGCGCGGCCATGGCGTTGGCGCGGTTCTGGTGCTGCGACTTTTCCGACGATGTGACGACGATGTTCGTGGGCAGGTGGGTGATCCGCACGGCCGAATCCGTCGTGTTGACGTGCTGACCGCCCGCCCCCGAGGACCGATAGGTGTCGATGCGGATGTCGCGGTCGGGAATGTCGATCTCGATGTTCTCGTCCACGACCGGATAGACCCAGACCGAGCTGAAGGATGTGTGCCGCCGCGCGGCGCTGTCATAGGGGCTGATGCGGACCAGCCGGTGCACGCCCGATTCCGACTTCAGCCAGCCATAGGCGTTGTGCCCGGTGATCTTATAGCCCGCGCTGCGGATGCCGGTCTCGTCGCCCTGCGTTTCGGACAGCAGCTCGACCTCATAGCCCTTCTTCTCGGCCCATCGCACATACATGCGCGCCAGCATCGACGCCCAATCGCAGCTCTCGGTGCCGCCCGCGCCCGCGTTGATCTCCAGGAAGGTGTCGTTGGCATCCGCCTCGCCGTTCAGCAGCGCCTCCAGCTCCTTCTGCGCGGCCAGCTTGGCCAGCGCCTTGAGGTTGCCCTCGGCCTCGGCCACCAGATCGGCATCACCCTCGGCCTCGGCCAGCTCGACCATCTCGGCATTGGCCGACAGGTCGTCCTCGATCCGGCGATAGGTCTCGATCGCGTCCGACAGGGACTGCCGCTCGCGCATCAGCTTCTGCGCGCGGGCGGGGTCAGACCACAGGTCGCCATCCTCGATCATGGCGTTCATCTCTTCCAGACGATGCGGCGCGGTGGTCCAGTCCAGGCGCTGACCCAGCAGGGTCAGGGAACGGCGGATGGCCTCGATGGTGGACTGCGTCTCGGCGCGCATGGGCAGGTTCCTTCGGTCTGGCGTCAGGTCCGGGGTGATACCGCGACACGCGCCCTTGGGCAAGACCACCGCGCGGGCGGCGCGACGCGAACGGGGGGTGCGGGGGGCAGTCAGCCCCCCGCCGTCGCGGGACGCAATTGGCGCGCGGGCCTCAGTAAAGCCCGCCCGAGGACATGGTGCCGAAATCGGTGCGCTGCGGAATGACCCGACTCTCCCCGGTCGAGGTCGTGATCGCCTGGCCCGCGCCACTGCTGGCCCCGGCCTCCCAGGGCAGGATCACCACCTCGTCGCCAAAGCCAGACACCACAAAGGGCGCCAGCCAGTCGGGGTCGGTCCCGTCGCGGAAATATTCCGCGATCACGTTCGGCCCGCTGGCATCGTCGGGCAGGCGCTGGCCGGTCAGGCGATCGATCTTGACCCAATAGCCGCCCGGAGGCACGGCGAAATCGGTGCCGCCATACTCCGCCACCGCCTCGCGCATGAAGGCGTTGAAAACCGGCACGCACAGCGTGCCCCCGAAGGCCCGCTCGCCCAGGGTGCGCGGCTGGTCGAAGCCCAGATAACAGCCCGCGACGATATTGCTGGAATAGCCGACGAACCACACGTCCTTGGCGTCATTGGTGGTGCCGGTCTTGCCCGCGATGGGCACCGGCAGGTTCACGCCCGACCCCGATCCGCGCGTCACCGCGCCCTGCAGCATCGAGGTCAGCTGATAGGCCGTGACCGCATCCATCACCCGTTCCCGGTTGCTGTCGATCACCGGCCCCTGCCCCACGGGCATCGCCTGCATCTCGCATGTGCGGCAGACGCGCTGGTCGTGGCGATAGACGGTGCGTCCGCGCCGGTCCTGCACTCGGTCGACCAGCGTGGGCTCCACCCGCTCGCCGCCATTGGCGAACATCGCATAGGCCGCGACCATCTTGAACAGCGTCGTCTCCTGCGCGCCAAGCGCGTTGGCCAGGAACGGCGACAGCCGGTCATAGACGCCGAAATCCTCGGCATAGCGGGCGACCTGATCCATGCCGATATCGTCGGCGATGCGGATGGTCATCAGGTTCCGCGACTGCTCGATGCCGGTGCGCAGCGGCGTCGGCCCGTAATGGCGCCCCGAGCTGTTCTTGGGCTCCCACAGCCCCTGAGGCGTGTTGATGCGGATCGGCTCGTCCACGACGATGGTCGCGGGGGTATAGTTGTTGTCCAGCGCCGCGGCATAGACGAAGGGCTTAAAGGCCGATCCCGGCTGGCGCTGCGCCTGCGTGGCGCGGTTGAAGACGCTGCTCTCATAGCTGAAGCCGCCCTGCATCGCCAGCACGCGCCCCGTGTTCACGTCCATGGCCATGAAGCCGCCCTGAACCTCGGGCACCTGGCGCAGCGACCAGCGCTGAAAGCCGCCATCGCCCATGATCGCGCGGACCAGCACCACATCGCCCGGCTGAACCAGATCGCCCGCGACCTGCGCCCGGGCGCCCGCCCGGCCCGTCTCGCGGTCCAGGGGGCGCGCCCAGGTCACGTCGCTGGCGGGAATCCAGTGGCCGTCGCCGTCCTCCTCGATGCCCTCGATGCCGATGCGGGCGTCGCGGGCGCCCACCTCCAGCACCACGGCAGGGTGCCAGCCCGGGATGTCGCGCGGCAAGCGCAGGTCCCACAGCGCACCGCGCCAGCTGGCCTCATCGGTCAGCAGCCCGGCCTCGATCACCTCTCCGGTGCCGCGCCAGACGCCGCGGTTGCGGTCGTAATCCTCCAGCGCGGTCTGCAGGGCGCTGGCGGCCTCCGACTGCAGCTCGGGGTCCACCGTCGCGCGGATGGTCAGGCCACCGCCAAAGAACTCCTCCTGGCCGAATTCGCGGCTCAGCTGGCGGCGGATCTCGTCGGTGAAATAATCGCGCGGCGGCAGCGCCCGTCGAAAGGACGGAAAGTCGCCGTTCTGGACCGAGCGCAGCGGCAGCGCCGCCTCGGCCTCATAGGTCGCCTGGTCGATATAGCCGTTCTGCCACATCTCGCGCAGGACATAGTTGCGCCGCTCGGTCACGCGGTCCTTGGCGGTGACGGGGTGATAGCGGCCCGGCGCCTGCGGCATGGCGGCCAGCATCGCGGCCTCGTGCGGGGCCAGCTCGGACAGCGATTTGTTGAAATAGGTCTGGGCGGCGGCGACCACGCCAAAGCTGTTCTGGCCCAGAAAGATCTCGTTCAGATACAGCTCCAGGATCTGGTCCTTGGACAGGCTGCGTTCCAGCCGGGCGGCCAGGATCAGCTCCTTGACCTTGCGTTCGACGCTGCGGTCGCTGGACAGCAGGAAATTCTTCATCACCTGCTGGGTGATGGTGGACGCGCCGCGCACGCTGGCCCCGCCGGTGACTGCTGCCTCATAGGCGGCCGACAGGATGCCGCGCAGGTCATAGCCGGGGTGGGAATAGAAATTCTTGTCCTCGGCGCTGACGAAGGCCTGTTTGACCAGGTCGGGAACCTCGTCGATGGGCACGAAGATGCGGCGCTCCTCGGCGAATTCGTCGATCAGCTGGCCTTCGGCGGAATAGATGCGGCTGATGGTCTTGGGCGCGTATTGGGCCAGCGTCTCATGGCTGGGCAGGTCGCGCGAATAGATCCAGAAGATGCCCCCGACGGTCAGGGCGGCAAAGAACACCCCCGTCACCACCCAGGAAAAGATCGCACCAAAAAAGGACAGGATGGGTCGCAGCACGTGGGTCGGCCTTTCGGGGGTTTCGCGCCCCCTATAGCGTCGCGCGGCGCAGCGGTCAAAGCAACACTGGGTGTGCTAATGACGCAAAAGCCCCGCGCGGGCCTGTTCGTCGCGCCACCAGCCGGTCGTGGCCTCGGCCACCGCCTCGACCATGCGGGCGCGCCATTCGGGGTCGGTCAGGTTCGCAAGATCGGTCTGGTCCGAGATGAAGCCCAGCTCCAGCAGGACCGACGGGATGTCAGGCGATTTCAGCACCGAAAACGCCGCCCCCTGCACCGGCCGCCCATGCAGCCCGATGCCGCGCAGCGCCATGCGCGAGGTCAACAGCCGCGCAAAGGCCTCGGACCGGGGCTGAGTGTCGGTGCGCGCGAAATCCATCAGCACCGTGGCCAGCGTGTCATCCTGCCCGCGCAGATCCATGCCCGCCAGCAGATCGTCGCGCTGGTGCCGCAACGCCAGCTGCGCCGCCGCCCGCCCGTCCGAGGCGGGGTTCCAGACATAGACCGTGGCCCCCGCCGCCTGCCCCTGCGGCAGCGCATCGGCATGCAGCGACAGCAGCAGATGGGCGCCCGCCTGCCGGGCGGCGGTCATGCGATCCTCCAGCCGGACATAGACATCGCTGTCGCGGGTCATCGACACGGTGACGCCCCGGGCCTCCAGCGCGCGGCGCAGCTCCTGGGCAAAGGTCAGGACCAGGGCGGCCTCGGTCTCTCCTCCGGCCTGGGCGCCGGGGTCGAAGCCGCCATGGCCGGGGTCCAGCGTCACCGCAAGGCCCGGCGCGCGGGGCGGCGGCTCGGGCAGCTGCGCCGGATCGGGCAGGTTGCGCAGCGCCGCAGCCGCCGAAGGCCGGGGCGCGAAATCCTCGGGCGCGACGGGGTCCAGGCCGATCTGCAGCCGCGCCTCGGGGCCCTGGGTGCGCAGGCCCGCGCGGGCCACGCGATAGGGGCCGGGCAGCTCGATCACCAGCCGCGACCAGCCGCGCCGAAAGCTGCCCCACCGGATCGCGGGGGCCAGGTCCTTGCCGAACAGCTGCGCGGGGTCCAGCCCGGCCAGGTCCACGTCGCGCAGGTCGATCACCAGCCGCGCGGGCTCGCCCACCAGAAAGGCCCGCCACGGCACCGGACGATCCAGCGCCAGCGTGACCTCCAGCGGCGCGGGGCCGAACAGGCGGTGCCACCAGCCCTGCGGCGCCTGCGTCAAGGACGAGCCGCCCAGAACCAGCCGCCCGGCCTCCTGCGCCTGCGCGGGCGCACCCGGCCACAGCGCCAGCACCAGCGCCAGGATCAGCGCAACTGCCCTCATCGCGCCGCCATGAAGGCGGTCAGGCGGGCCAGCCCCTCGGCGACGTCCGCCGTCGCGCGGGCATAGGAGAACCGCAGCGTCCGCCGCCCCCGGTCGGGGTCGAAATCCAGCCCCGGCGTGACCGCGACCCCGGCCTTGTCCAGAATCTCGGCCGCGAAGGCCACGGAATCATCGGTCAGATGCGACACGTCGGCATAGATGTAGAACGCCCCCTCGGGCGGGGCGATGCGGTCGAACCCCGCGCGCGGCAGACCCTCCAGCATCAGGCGGCGGTTCTCGGCATAGACGGCGCGGTTGGCCTCGGCCTCCTCGGTGCAGTCCAGGGCGGCCAGCGCCGCGACCTGGCTGGCATGGGGCGGACAGATGAACAGGTTCTGCGCCAGACGTTCCACCGTGCGGATCATGTCCGGGGGCACGACCATCCACCCGACGCGCCACCCGGTCATGGAAAAGTATTTGCTGAAGGAGTTTACGACCAGAACCTCATCCGTCACCTCAAGGGCGGAATGGCAGCGGTCCCCATAGGACAGCCCGTGATAGATCTCGTCCGAGATGACGGCCATGCCCCGCGCGCATGCCGCCTGCGTCAGGGCCGACAGTTCCGGCACGGTCAGCACCGTGCCGGACGGATTGCCCGGCGATGCCAGGATCAAACCCTGCGCATCATCGGGCAGATCGCCGGGGCGCGGCTGGTAACGGTCTTCGGGGCGCGTCGGAATGCCCACCGGGGTCAGCGACATCGCGCGCAGGATCTGACGATAGCTGGGATAGCCCGGATAGCCCATCGCCACCCGGTCGCCCGCATCGAACAGCGCCGAAAAGGCCAGGATGAACGCCCCGCTGCTGCCCGGCGTCACCACGACCCGCGCGGGGTCCAGATCGACCCCGTACCAGAGCCGATACAGATCCGCGATGCCCTGCCGCAGCGCGGGCAGGCCCAGGGCCACGGTATAGCCCAGGGGCTGTTCCAGCGCGCCCGCCAGCGCCTGGCGCGCACCCAGGGGGGCGGGGGTGCCGGGCTGGCCGACCTCCATGTGGATGATATGGCGACCGGCGGCCTCGGCACGGGCCGCCGCCTCCATCACGTCCATCACGATGAACGGGTCAACCTGTCCGCGCAGGGAATGTCGCATGGCTCGGCCTCATTTTTGCCCCGTGATAGCGCGGGACGCGGCGACGCTCCAGTTCTTTACACGCAGTGCTGTCGAGGGCGCTCGGCCACACGCAGCCGTGTGGGGGGCGTTCTTGCCATCGCGCGCCCTGCGGTCCACTCTGCGCGCGACATGACCTCAAGGGACGCGCCCATGACACGCCTGACCGCCGCCTTGCTGCTGGGAGCCGCCACCGCGCTGGCCACCCCGGCGATGGCCTTTGACCTCAATGCGATGAGCGATGCCGAAAAGACCGCCTTTGGCGCGGCGGTGCGCGACTATCTGATGGAGAACCCCGAGGTTCTGGTCGAGGCGATCACCGTCCTTGAGACCCGCCAGGCCCAGGACGCGTCGCGCACCGACCAGCAGCTGGTCCAGGACAACAGTGAGGCGCTGTTCCAAGACGGCTACAGCTGGATCGGCGGCAACCCCGAGGGCGACCTGACCATGGTCGAGTTCATCGACTATCGCTGCGGCGTCTGCCGTCAGTTCAACCAGGAGGTCCATGACGCGGTCGAGGAAGATGGCAATATCCGCCTGATCCTGAAGGAATTTCCCATCCTAGGAGAGGAGAGCGAGCTGTCCGCCCGCTATGCCATCTCGGTCCATCAGCTGGCGGGGGATGACGCCTATCTGGCCGCGCATGATGCGCTGATGGCGCTGCGCGGGCCGGTGACCGACCGCGCGCTGCGCGACATCTCGGAGGAGATCGGCATCGGTTCGGTCGATGTCCTGGCGCATATGCAGACCGATGCCGTGACCGGCGTTCTGGACCGCAACCGCGCGCTGGCGCAGACCATGGCGATCCAGGGGACGCCGACCTTCGTGATCGGCGACCAGATGCTGCGCGGCGTGCCGCGGGTGGGCGTGGCGCAGACCATCGCCCAGATCCGCGACAGCGCCAACTAGGCCAGCGCCGCGCGCACCGCCTCGGCCAACGGCTGAGAGGGCCGCCCGATCAGCCGCGCCAGCACCGCGCCGTCGCCATCCAGCGCGCCCTGGGCCGCGGCGGCATCCAGTCCGGCATAGACCTGCGCCAGCGGCGCGGGCATCGCCCCCGCCAGGACCGCGGCATAATCGGCCGCGGGCAGGTCGCGATAGGGGATGTCACGCCCGGTCTGCTGGCTGATCTGGGCCGCCAGATCGGCCAGGGTCCAGGCGGGGGCGCCGGCCAGCTCATAGGTCTGGCTGTCATGGCCCTGGCCCAGCAGCACCGCCACCGCAGCCTCGGCATAATCGGCCCGCGCGGCCGAGGCGATGCGCCCCTGCCCCGCCGACCCCATCAGCACGCCATGCTGCAGCGCCGCCGGAATGCCCGCCAGATGGTTCTCGTGATACCAGCCGTTGCGCAGGATGGTGACGGTCAGGCCGGAGGCGGCCAGCAGCGCCTCGGTCTGGCGATGTTCCTCGGCCAGCGACAGGATCGAGCGGTCGGCATGCAGCAGGCTGGTATAGGTGATGCGCCGCACCCCCGCCGCCACCGCCGCGTCGATGACGGCGCGGTGCTGGGCCACGCGGCGCCCGATCTCGCTGCCCGAGATCAGCAGCAGGCTGTCGATGCCCGCCAGCGCCGGGGCCAGCGTGTCCGGGCGGTCATAGTCGAACAGCCGCTGGTCGGGTCCGGGCCTGCGCGCCAGGCCGATGGCGGGGTGGCCAAGGGCAGTCAGGCGGTCCAGGACAAGGCGGCCCAGCTGGCCGGTGGCGCCGGTGATGGCAAGGGTCATCGGATTCTCCTTCGATGGGACTTGCCGGATATGGCGCATCGGCTTATTTTTCGTAAGTACGAACAGAAAGGTAAGTATGGATATGACCGACAGCATCAGCGACCAGTTGCGGCGCGGCGACGTTCTGGCCGCCGCCTGCCCGTCCCGCACGGTGCTGCGGGTGGTCACAAGCCAATGGGGGGTGCTGGTGCTGATGGTGCTGCGCGACGGCACGCTGCGCTTCAGCGCGCTGCGCCGCCGGGTGGGTGGCGTCAGCGAACGGATGCTGGCCGAGACGCTGCGCCGGCTGGAGGCGCATGGGCTGATCCTGCGCGTGGCCTATCCGGTCGTGCCGCCGCAGACGGAATATTCACTGACGCCGCTTGGGATTGAGGCCGCGACCCATGTCGCGGCGCTGGCCGATTGGGTCGAGGTCACCCTGCCCGCGCTGTTGCCTGATCAGTCGGCCGAGCTGCGGGAATAGACGTCCTCGTAGCGGATGATGTCGTCTTCGCCCAGATAGCTGCCGGTCTGGACCTCGATCAGGACCATCGGTACCTTGCCCGGGTTCTCCATCCGGTGGACGGCGCCCAGGGGGACGTAGATCGACTGGTTCTCGGTCACCAGGGTCACGCTGTCATCCACGGTGACGCGGGCGGTGCCCGACACCACGATCCAGTGTTCGGACCGGTGGACATGGCTTTGCAGCGACAGCGCCGCGCCGGGTTTCACCACGATGCGCTTGACCTGAAAGCGGTCGGCCAGGGCCAGCGTCTCGAACCAGCCCCAGGGGCGGTGGTCGCGGGGGAACGCCTCGGCCTGCTTGGCGCGCTTGGCCTTGAGCGCCGACACCGCCAGCCGCACGTCCTGCGCGCGGCCCCGGTCGGCCACCAGCACCGCGTCCGACGTCGCCACTACCATCACGTCGCGCAGCCCGATGCCCACGACCTTGAGGTCGCTGCTGTCCGAGCGCAGCAGCACGTCATGGCAGTCGATCGCGGTGGAATTGTCGTCCGTGACCACCCCGTGATCACAGGGCTGATGCTCCAGCGCCTCGCGCCAGACCGCGTCCCATCCGCCCAGATCCGACCAGCGGCCCGAAAACCGCACGACCGTCAGATTGTCGGCCTTTTCCATCACGGCATAGTCGATGGACTGATCCTCGACCGCGGCCCAGGGCGCCTTGGCCAGCCGCAGAAAGCCCAGGTCGGTCTGCGCCTGATCGACGGCCTGGCCCACCGGCTCCAGATAGGCCGGGGCATGGGCGCGGAAGGCGTCGATCATGGCGCGGGCGCTGAACAGGAAGATGCCGGCGTTCCACAGGTAATTGCCCTCGGCCAGCATCTGGGCCGCGCGGTCGGCATCGGGCTTTTCGACGAAGCGCGCCAGGGGCTGTGGGCCATCGCCGCTGCCCGCCAGCTCCAGATAGCCGTATCCGGTCTCGGGGCGGTCGGGGGTGATGCCGAAGGTCACGATCCGCCCCTCGGCCGCGGCCTGCGCGCCCTGGGCCACGGCGGCGGCAAAGGCGCCTGCATCGGGGATCACGTGATCCGAGGGCGCGACCAGCACCAGACCCTCGGGGTCATCGGCGGCCACCATCAGGGCCGCGGCCAGAATCGCGGGCGCGGTGTTGCGGCCTGCGGGTTCGATCACGATGCGGCCGGGGGTGATGCCCGCCTGCTCCAGCTGTTCGGCCACGATGAAGCGGAAATCGGAATTGGTCATCACCACGGGGGCCGCGAAATCGGGGCCGGACAGCCGCCGGGCCGAGGCCTGGAACAGCGTCTCGTCTCCCGTCAGGGCCCCGAACTGCTTGGGAAAGCTTTTTCGGGACACGGGCCACAGCCGCGTGCCCGAACCGCCCGCCATCAGAACCGGAGTGATCTTCGTCATCGCAAACCCCTTGGACCAGTTACGCCCGGACACCATGTCCACAGACCGCCTGTTGCACCGCCAGTGAAGGCCCAAGAGCGGCCAGCGTCAAGCGCCACCCCCCGGACCTAGCGCGGCACGCCCAAGATATCCATAAGATGTTGCAGGCAAAAAGACGCCCCCGCGCGATGGCGGGGGCGATCCTGTTCAGCTGCAGCCGCTGGTGCCACCGCAGGTGTTGCACTTCATACAGGTGCCATTGCGGACCAGCGTATAATTGCCGCATTCGCCGCAGGGATCGCCCTCGTATCCCTGCATCCGGGCCTTGGCGCGCAGGTCCATGCCCGTTGCCACGGCGGCCATGGACACGCCCGTCTGCAGCGCGATCAGGTCCTGCGGCATCCGCTTGCGCAGATAGCCCGCGCTGCTGATCTGCTTCAGCATGGTCAGCGATTTCAGCTCGGCGGGCTGGCTGGGGCGCCCCTCGTCCTCGCCGCCGCCCATATCGTCGAAACGCGCGCCTTCGGGGGCGACATGGGCCAGGTCGGTGCGGTCCAGATAGCTGACGGCCAGCTCGCGAAACACATAGTCCAGGATCGAGGTCGCGTTCTTGATGCTGTCATTGCCCTGCACCATGCCCGCCGGCTCGAACCGGGTGAAGGTGAAGGCGTCCACGAACTCCTCCAGCGGCACGCCGTATTGCAGGCCGACCGACACGGCGATGGCGAAGTTGTTCATCATGGCGCGAAAGCCCGCGCCCTCCTTGTGCATGTCGATGAAGATCTCGCCCAGGCCGCCGTCGTCATATTCGCCGGTGCGCAGATAGACCTTGTGCCCGCCGACGATGGCCTTTTGCGTGTATCCCTTGCGGCGCTGCGGCAGCTTTTCGCGGTTCGACCGCACGATCTCCTTGACGATGACCCGCTCGACGATCTTTTCGGCCAGGACGCGCGCCTTGTCGTGGGTGGACCCGTGGGCCAGGACCTCCTCGGCCTCCTCGTCGTCGTCGATCAGCGCAGCGGCCAGCGGCTGCGACAGCTTGGAGCCGTCGCGATAGAGCGCGTTGGCCTTGATCCCCAGGCTGTGGGACAGCGCATAGGCCGCCAGCGTGTCGGCGATGGTCGCGCTGGAATGCATGTTGATCGTCTTGCTGATCGCACCCGAGATGAAGCTTTGCGCCGCCGCCATCATGCGGATGTGGCTTTCCACCGACAAATAGCGCGTCCCGGTCTTGCCGCAGGCATTGGCGCAATCAAAGACCGACAGATGCTGGGGTTTCAGATGCGGCGCGCCCTCCAGCGTCATCGTCCCGCAGACATGGTCGTTGGCCGCGTCGATCTGCGCCTTGCTGAAGCCCAGGTGGCGCAGCAGGTCAAAGGTCGGGTCCGACAGCTTGTCCGCCGGGATGCCCAGGGTGCCGCGGCAGAAATCCTCTCCCAAGGTCCACTGGTTGAAGACGAAGCGGATGTCGAAGGCCGATGGCAGCGCGGCCTCGACCAATGCGATTTCCGTCGCGCCAAAGCCGTGACCGGCCAGCGATGCATGGTTGATGGCGGGGCAGTTGCCCAGGGTCGCGTGACCCACGGCATGGCCCACGATCTCCTCGATCTGCGCGGGGGCATAGCCCAGCTTGGCCAATGCGGCGGGGACCGACTGGTTGATGATCTTGAAATAGCCGCCGCCCGCCAGCTTCTTGAACTTGACCAGCGCGAAATCCGGCTCGATGCCCGTGGTGTCGCAATCCATGACCAGGCCGATCGTGCCGGTGGGCGCGATGACGGTGGTCTGGGCGTTGCGGAACCCGTGCGCCTGACCCAGGGCCAGCGCCTGATCCCACACATCGCGCGCCCGCGCGACCAGCGTCTGGTCGGGACAGTTCGCGGCGTCAAGCGCCACAGGGGCGACGTTCACGCCCTCGCAGGGCTGGCCATGGGCCGCCGCGCGGTGGTTGCGGATCACGCGCAGCATGGGGCCCGCGTTGCGGGCATAGCCGGGAAACGCGCCCAGTTCGGCGGCCATCTGCGCGCTGGTAGCATAGGCGGTGCCGGTCATGATCGCCGACAGCGCACCGCACAGCGCGCGACCCTTATCGCTGTCAAAGCCATAGCCCATATTCATCAACAACCCGCCGATATTGGCGTATCCCAGCCCAAGCGTGCGGAAATCATGGCTGCGCTGCGCGATCTCACGCGAGGGGAACTGCGCCATCAGCACGCTGATCTCCAGCGTAAGGGTCCACAGCCGGCTGGCATGGGCATAGGCATCGGCGTCGAACCGGCCATCGGTCCAGAACGTCAGCAGGTTCATGGACGCCAGGTTGCAGGCGGTGTCGTCCAGGAACATGTATTCGCTGCACGGGTTCGACCCGCGGATCGGCCCATCCTCGGGGCAGGTGTGCCAGGCGTTGATCGTGTCGTGGAACTGGATGCCCGGATCGGCGCAGGCCCAGGCCGCGTGGCCGATCTGGTCCCATAGATCGCGCGCCGACACCGTTTTCGCGACCGTGCCGTCGGTGCGGCGGATCAGCTCCCACGGGGCATCCTCGCGCACCGCGCGCAGGAACGCATCCGTCACCCGGACCGAGTTGTTGGAATTCTGGCCCGACACCGACGCATAGGCATCACTGTCCCAATCCGTGTCATAGGTCGGGAATTCGATGCTGTCGAAGCCCTGGCGCGCATATTGCAGGACGCGGTTCACATAGGTCTCGGGGATCATCGCGCGCTTGGCACTGCGGATCGCGGCCTTCAGCGCGTCGTTCCGGGCCGGATCCGTCTCTCCGCCGCCGGTGCGGATCGCGGCAAAGATGCCGTTCAGTTCCCGTTCGTGCAGCTTTGACCCGGCCACCAGCGAGGCGACCTTCTGCTCCTCGATGACCTTCCAGTTCACGAAGGCCTCGATGTCGGGATGGTCCATGTCGCAGATGACCATCTTGGCCGCGCGGCGCGTGGTGCCGCCCGACTTGATCGCACCTGCCGCGCGGTCGCCGATCTTCAGGAACCCCATCAGGCCCGACGACGTGCCGCCGCCCGACAGGCGCTCGCCCTCGCCGCGCAGGCTGCTGAAGTTCGTGCCGGTGCCGCTGCCGTATTTGAACAGGCGTGCCTCGCGGACCCACAGGTCCATGATGCCGCCCTCGTTCACCAGATCGTCGCTGACCGACTGGATGAAACAGGCATGCGGCTGCGGATGCTCATAGGCGCTGGTCGATGCGGTCAGCTTGCCCGTCCGGTGGTCGACATAGAAATGCCCCTGCCCCGGCCCGTCGATGCCGTAGGCCCAGTGAAGGCCGGTGTTGAACCATTGCGGGCTGTTCGGCGCGCCCATCTGGCGGGCCAGCATGTGGCGCATCTCGTCCAGATAGGCGCGGGCATCGGCTTCGGTCGTGAAATAGCCGCCCTTCCAGCCCCAATAGGTCCAGGCCCCGGCCAGACGGTCAAAGACCTGCGCGGCGCTGGTCTCTCCGGTGAAACGCTCCTCCTCGGGCAGGGCGGCCAGGGCCTCGCGGTCGGGAACGTGGCGCCACAGGAATTCGGGCACGCCCTTTTCGCGCACGGGCTTCAGCCGCGCGGGGACACCGGCGCGGCGGAAATACTTCTGCGCGATGACGTCGCTGGCGACCTGGCTCCAGCCCTGGGGCACCTCGACGGCGTCGTTGCGAAACACCACCGTGCCGTCCGGGTTGCGGATCTCGCTGAGGGTGGTGGTGAAGGCGATGCCGCCATAGGCCCCGCCATCCTTCGTGGTGAAACGCCGCTCGATCTTCATGCCTGCCCGTCCTTTCGGTCCCGCGCGCAGCCGCGATCCGCCCGTGCGGGGCGCGGACGACCGGGTCGTCCGTCTGATCGTGTCTGCCTGTCCTGCCTGTGGTGGCGCCGTTCACGGCCACCATCTTTCGTGCCGCTTTCGGCTCTGGCCTGGAAATTGGCCCCGGACGGGATGGCTTTCAATCGAATTATTCGCAGCGGCCCGCCCCGCGAACCGTTGACAGCACCGCCGTGGCAGGCCGACAGGATTCGCGCACAGATCCGGCGCATTCTCTGGGCAGGACCGGCTGGCTTTTACGAAATTTCGTTAAGTGACAGGGACATGCGTGGAACGCCCCCCATCTTATCCACAGACTTATGCAAATCTCATCCGGAGGTTGTTCACAGCCGATGCAAAATGGCCACGATGGGCGAGATTCAGCGCAGCGGGGTCCGCGCGCCGCCCTCGGTCACGATCAGGTCCAGGGGCTGATCGGTCGGCTCTGTCGGGATGGCGGGCAGGCGCTGGACCTCAAAGGCAAGGCCCACGGCCAGGACCGGACCCAATTTTCGCAGCAATTCCAGCGTCCTGTCGTAAAAACCCCCGCCATAGCCCAAGCGGTTTCCGCGATCGTCAAAGCCCGCCAGCGGCACGATCAGGACATCAGGCCTGACCTCGGGCGCCGATTCGGGGGGGTGGGAGGTGCCAAAGGGGCCGCGCTCCAGCGCGCCGCCCTGCCACAGCCGGAAGGTCAGCGGCCGCGCAGGGCCTGTGACCACGGGCAGCGCGACGGGACCGTCATGGGCGGCCATGGCGGCGCGGGGGTCGGCCTCGGAGCGCATCGGCCAGTATCCGGCCAGCACCGCGCCCGCATGGGGCGCCAGCGCCGCGATCAGGTGGCCGTCCAGCGCATCCCGGTCGCCTCCCGCCGCGCGGGCGGTCAGGGCCTGTGCGCGCAAGGTGGCCTTGTCGGTCATATCAGGATCAGCGTGGCCAGTCCCAGGAAGGCAAAGAACCCCATGACATCGGTCATCGTCGTCACGAAGGTTCCCGATGCCAACGCCGGGTCCAGCCCCATCTTGTTCAGCCCCAGGGGCACCAGGACCCCGCCCAGGGCCGCGACGATCTGGTTCACGATCATCGCCATGCCCAGCACGACGCCCAGCTTGGGGTCGCCAAAGATCACCGTCCCCGCGATCCCCAGGATCAGCGCCAGCCCCAGCCCGTTCAGCAGCCCCGCCCCCAGCTCTCGCATAACCACCCGCCGCGCGTTCGAGCGGTTCAGGTCGCGCGTGGCCAAGGCCCGCACCGCGACCGCCAGCGATTGCGTCCCCGCGATCCCGCCGGTCGAGGCGACGATGGGCATCAGCGCGGCCAGCGCCACCAGCGTGGAGATCGTGGCCTCGAACTGGGTGATGACGATGGCCGACAGCGAGGCCGTGAACAGGTTGATGACCAGCCAGGGCAGACGCTGGCGCGCCGTGGTCAGCGCGCTGTCGGACACGTGGCTTTCGTCATTGACGCCGGCCAGGCGCAGGATGTCCTCCTCATGCTCATCGTCCAGGACGGTCATCGCGTCGTCGATGGTGATCACGCCCACCAGCCGGTCGTGATCGTCGACCACAGGGGCCGAGATCAGGTGATACTGGTTGAACAGATAGGCCACGTCGCCCTCTTCGGCCTGGGCGCGGATGGTGCGAAAGCTGTCCTCGGCCAGGTCGCGCATGGTCGTGTCGCGCGGCGAGGCCAGCAGCCGCCCAAGCGTTACATAGCCGGTCGGGTGGCGGCGCGGATCGACCAGGATCACGTGATAGAACTGTTCGGGCAGCCATTCCTCGGCCCGGATAAAGTCGATGGTCTGGCCCGCAGTCCAGTGTTCGGGCGCGGTCACCACCTCGGACTGCATCAGGCGGCCGGCCGAATATTCGGGATAGGCCAGCGATTGCTGGACCGCGGCACGGTCGCCCGCATCCAGCGCGGCCAGGATCTGGTCGCGGTCGGGCTGGGCCAGATCCTCGACCAGGTCGACGACGTCGTCGCTGTCCATCTCTCGGACGGCCTCGGCGACGACGGCCTGGGGCAGCTGGTCCAGAACCTCCTCACGGATCGATTCGTCGATTTCGGACAGGATCTCGCCGTCGATGCCGTCTGCGTACAGCGTCAGGAACGCCCGCCTGCGCGCAGGCGTCAGACGCTCGATCAGGTCGGCGATGTCGGCGGCGTGCATCGGCTCCAGCGCGGCGTCCAGCGCGGGGCGGTCGCCCGCCTCCATCGCGGCGTCGATGCGGTCCATCACCGCCTGCGTCAGGCCATAATCCTCATCGCGATCAACGCCGTCGGTCGCGCGGTTGTCGTTGGCCATGCTGCCCCCTTGCGGTCGTGTCGGTTCAGTCGTTCAGCAGGTCCAGCGCGGCGCGGTGCAGGGGCGCCGATGCCGCCGCGATCACCTGGCCGCCCTGAGCCGCCGGACCGCCCTGCCAGTCGGTGACGATGCCGCCCGCCGCCTGCACCACCGCCATCGGACCGGCGATGTCATAGGATTGCAACCCCGCCTCGATCACCAGATCGACCTGGCCTAGGGCCAGCAGCGCATAGGCATAGCAGTCCAGCCCATAGCGCGTCAGCCGCACCCGGTCCGCGACCCGACGAAAGGCCGCGCCCTCGGCCGCGGTGCCCACTTCGGGAAAGGTGGTCATCAGCGTGGCCTGGGCCAGATCTAGGCCGCCGCGCACGCGCAGCGCCCGCTCTCCGCCAGCCCAGGTCAGTTGCGCCAGGCCCAAGCCCCCCTCGAACCGTTCGCGGGTATAGGGCTGGTCGATCAGGCCATAGATCACGTCGCGCCCGTCCGACAGCCCGATCAGCACGCCCCAGCTGGCCGCGCCGCACAGAAAGGCCCGCGTCCCGTCGATCGGGTCCAGAATCCAGGTCAGGCCAGAGGTGCCGGGGGTCGCGCCGTATTCCTCGCCCAGGATGGCGTCATCGGGGCGGTGTGCGGCCAGCACGGCGCGCATGGCGCGTTCGGCATCGCGGTCGGCCTGGGTCACGGGGTCGAAATCGGCGGGCCGCTTGTTGTCGGCGGACAGCGCGTCGTTGCGAAACCACGGCAGGATCGCGTCCCGCGCGGCATCGGCCATCAGATGCGCGGTGCGGATGATCGTGGCTGCGTCCTGCATGCTGGCCCCCTGCGGTCATGTCACCCGTGGGGGTGTAACCCGTCCTTGGCCGGGGGGCCAGCGGTCAAACGGGGGCTGTCGTCCGGCGGTCACACGGCGCGGAACGACGGCGGGGTCACCCACCTTCTGGCGGTTTCGGCAGTCAGGCCGCGTCGGACAGGACGCGCGCCAGCTCAAAGATCTGGCGGCGCTGCGCCTCGGGCATGGCGTAATAGGCGCGCACCAGCTGCAGCGCCTCCTTGTCGGCGAAGATGTCGCCCTCGACCGCGCCGGGCAGATCGCCCTCGGACAGCCCCTCGAAGAAGAAGCTGACCGGCACATCCACCGCCCGCGCAATGTCCCACAGCCGCGAGGCCGAGACGCGGTTCATGCCGGTCTCGTATTTCTGGATCTGCTGGAACTTGATCCCGACCTTGTCGGCCAGTTGCTGTTGGGTCATGCCAATCATCCAGCGGCGATGGCGGATACGCTTACCAACGTGAACATCTACACTATGCTTCATTGCCCCAACCTCTTGCAATCTGCAGATGCCGTAGCCCGGATAGGCACAATTTTCGAGTGTCAACTTGGTTAACCACCCCGTTCCTGACCAAAAAGACAGGTCCCAAGGGTGCCGTTCGGGCATCTGCCACCCTGCGTTGACTTGTTCGGGCAGCATGCGAACGTGTGGGCAACATCGAAACGGAGCCGCCATGGAACAGATGATTCGCACCGCCCGCATCGAGGCCCTGGGCCAGGACCCCGTCATCCGCGACCTGCCTGCGCCCCGGGCGGCGCCGGGACAGGTCTTGTTGCGCATGGGCGCGGCGGCGCTGAATTTTGCCGATCTCCTCAAGGCGCAGGGCAAATATCAGGAGCCTGCCGACCCGCCCTTCGTGCCGGGACTGGAGGGCGCGGGCACCGTGCTGGAGGCGCCTGCGGGCAGCGGCCTGACCCCCGGCATGCGGGTCGTGGTGTCGGCGCCCGGCACCATGACCCAGGTGATGGCGGTCGATCCCGACGCCGTGCAGCCCATTCCCGACATGATGACCTTTGAACAGGCCGCCGGGTTTCAGGTGGCTTATGGGACAAGTCATTTGGCCCTGTCGGGGCGCGGCGCGCTGGCGACGGGCCAGGTTCTGGTCGTGCTGGGGGCCGCGGGCGGCGTCGGGCTGACCGCGGTCGAGATCGGCGCCGCGATGGGTGCGCGGGTCATCGGGGTGGCGCGCGGTGCGGACCGGCTGCAGGTCGTGCGCGACGCGGGCGCGGCCCATGTGATCGACAGCGCCGATTGCGCCGACCTGCGCGGTGCGCTGCGCGATCTGGGCGGGGCGGATGTGGTCTATGACCCCGTCGGCGCCGAACCCGGAGAGGCGGCCTTTCGCGCGCTGCGTCCGGGGGGGCGATTCCTGTCCATCGGGTTTGCGGGCGGTCGCCCCCCTGCCCTGCCCCTGAACCACGCCTTGGTCAAGAACATCGCCATCCACGGGTTCTACTGGGGCGGCTACCGGCAGCTGGACCCGCAGGCGTTGCGCACCAGCATGGGGGCGCTGTTCGACCTGTTCGCGGCCGGCCGCCTGCACCCGGTCGCCGGCGCGACCCTGCCGCTGGAAGCCCTGGCCGAGGGCTATCACCTGCTGAGAGAGCGGCGCAGCATCGGAAAAGTGGTCATCACCCTGTGATCGCGGCCATTTTCCGCCCATCCCGGCATTGAAAAACGGCCCGTTTCCCCCGATATTGAAGCCAAGTCGGGATCGGTCCCGACATGCCTTTCAGGGGAGACATCGATGGCAGATTACAACACGTACCGCACCGCGCAGGGCGTCGGCACCCGCCAGGCGGTGATCGACGAGGGCCTGCGGGCCTACATGAACAAGGTTTATGGGCTGATGGCGGTCGGCATGGGTGTAACCGCCGTCGCAGCCTATGGCATCTCGACCGCGGCGGTCACGCCCACGGGCGAGCTGACCGGCCTCGGCGTCGCGATCTATACCTCGCCCTTGCGGTGGGTGATCATGTTCGCGCCGCTGCTGATGGTCTTTGCCTTCGGCGCCGCGATCAACCGGCTGTCCGTCTCGGCCGCGACCGGCGTCTTCTATGCCTTTGCAGCACTGATGGGACTGTCGATCAGCTCGATCTTTCTGGTCTACACCTCGGTGTCGATCGTGCAGACCTTCCTGGTGACCGCAATCGCCTTCGCCAGCCTGTCGCTGTGGGGCTATACCACGAAAAAGGATCTGTCGGGCTGGGGCACCTTCCTGCTGATGGGTCTGATCGGCCTGATCGTGGCCTCGATCGTGAACATCTTCATCGCCTCCTCGGCCATGCAGTTCGCGATCTCGGTCATCGGCGTGCTGATCTTTGCGGGCCTGACCGCCTATGACACGCAGAACATCAAGAACACCTACCTGCAGATGTCCGGTTCGGACGCCGACTTCATCGGCAAATCCGCGATCATGGGTGCGCTGCGCCTGTATCTGGACTTCCTGAACCTGTTCATGTTCCTGCTGCAGTTCATGGGCAACCGCGAGTAAATCGCCCCATCAGTCCCATGCAAAAGGCCCCCGATCCGGGGGCCTTTTTTCATGCGCGCGGGTCAGGCGGCCTGCGCCACGGGCAAAGCGGCCGCAGCCTCGGCCGCGATCTCAAAGCTGCGCAGGCGGGCGGTGTGGTCGTGGATCTGACCGGTCAGGATCAGCTCGTCGGGGCGATAGGCCTCGACCAGGCGGGCCAGCTGGTCGGCCACCTCATTGCGCCCGCCCACGGCGCTGATGCGCAGCGCGCCGTCCACGGCCTGGCGCATCTGCGCGCCGATCTCGGCGTCGATGTCGCGGACCGGGCGGGGCAGCTTGCCGGGCTGACCGGTGCGCAGGCGCGCAAAGGCCAGCTGCATGGTCGTGCGCAGGTAGGCCGCCTGCCCCGGATCGTCGGCGGCAAAGACGTTGGCCGCCAGCACCGCATAGGGCTTTTGCCCCCAGGGCGAGGGGCGGAACCGCTCTCGGTACAGGGTCAGGGCGCGGTCCAGCTCATCCGGCGCGAAATGGCTGGCGAAGGCATAGGGCAGGCCCAGATGCGCCGCCAGCTGCGCGCCGAACAGGCTGCTGCCCAGGATCCAGACGGGGACGTTCGTTCCCTCGCCCGGCAGGGCCCGGACTGGCGCGCCGGGGCGTTCCGGGCCCAGATAGTCCAGCAGCTCGACCACGTCCTGCGGAAAGCTGTCGGCCATCGGGTCACGGCGCAGGGCGCGGATCACCGCACCGTCGCCGCCGGGCGCGCGCCCCAGCCCCAGGTCGATCCGGTCGGGAAAGACCGTGGCCAGCGTGCCAAACGCCTCGGCCACCGACAGCGGCGCGTGGTTGGGCAGCATGATGCCGCCCGCGCCGACGCGGATCGTGCGGGTGGCCTGCGCCACCAGTCCGATCAGCACGGCGGTCGCGGCGCTGGCAATGCCGGGCATGTTGTGATGCTCGGCCAGCCAAAAGCGGCGATAGCCCCAGCCTTCGGCGTGCTGCGCCAAGTCGATGGTGTTGCGGATCGCGTCCTGAGCCGTGGACCCTTCGGGCACCGGCGACAGGTCGAGGACGGAATAGGGAAGATGCTGTGTCATCCCCCTGATCTAGGCCGTCCGCGCCCCTTTGCAATGACGGGTCGCAGATATCGTCCGTCAGGCCATCTTGCGCAGATAGGTCCAGGTCGGCACCCGGGCGCCGCGCGCGACCGACCAGCTTTCGGCATCGCCCAGATAGACGAAGCCGCAATTGGTCAGAACGCGGGCAGAGCCGGGATTGTCCTGGAACGCCTCGGCGAACAGGGTCCGCGCGCCATGCGGGTTGGCGGCGACCAGGGCCGCCACGGCCTCGGTCGCAAAGCCGGTGTTCCAGAAGCCCGCGCCGATCCAGAAGCCCAGCTCGGACTGTTCGTTCTCCATCCGGGTCAGCGACACCACGCCCAGCAACTCGGCCAGCTTGTGGTCGCTGCCGTCGATGGCCCAGACATCCTCGGTCCGGTCAGCGGCCAGGGCACGGGCCACGAAACTGTCCGACCCCCCGCGGGGCAGCGGATGCGGGATGGCGCGCGTGCCTTCGGCGACGCGCCGGTCGGCGGTGTAATGCGCGATCATTCCGGCATCCGAGGCGCGCAGCGGGCGCAGCGTGAACCGCTCGGTCGCGATCACGGGTTGGGCCGGGGCTCCGGCCAGGGCGGGCTTGAGGTCGTCCAGACGGCTTCCCTCCCGCATGGGTGCAGACATCACCATGTTTCCTCCCCAAGAAACCGATCAAGAAATGTGACGATAAAACGGTTTGGGGGACCGGCTCTCGCCGATCCCCCCTTAGCAGCATAATGTTACGCTAAGGTTACTCGGCTGCTTCCAGCTGGGCGGGGACGATCGAAATGAACGTCCGGCCCTTCAGGCCTTTCTTGAAGCTCACATGCCCGTCGGTCAGCGCAAACAGGGTGTGATCCTTGCCCATGCCGACGTTCACGCCCGGCCACCAGGTGGTGCCGCGCTGACGTGCGATGATGTTGCCCGCGATGGCGGCCTGGCCACCGAACAGCTTGACGCCAAGACGGCGTCCCGCGCTGTCGCGGCCGTTGCGGGAAGAACCGCCTGCTTTTTTATGTGCCATGGGTCGTTCTCCTTAGGCTTCAGCGGCGTCTTTGGCCGGTTTCTTGGCGGGCGCCTCGGACGCCTCGGCCTTCGTGCGGGCACCGACGGCGGCTTTGACGCCGGTCTTGTCCGCGCCCTTGTCCAGCACGTCCGTGACGCGCAGCAGCGTCAGCTGCTGGCGATGGCCGCGGGTCCGCTGCGAGCTGTGCTTGCGGCGGCGCTTGACATAGGTGATGACCTTGTCGGCCTTGATCTGCTCGATCACGGTGGCCTGCACGCAGGCACCGGCGACCAGGGGCGCGCCCAGGGTCGAGCCGACCATCAGCACATCGTTGAACTGGACGGTATCGCCAGCCGCGGCATTCAGCTTTTCAACGCGCAGGACGTCGCCCGCGTGCACCTTGTACTGCTTGCCGCCAGTTTTCAGAACCGCGAACATCGCTTTCTTCCTTCTTCGTCGCGTCCTGCGGTCCCGACATCAGGTCGGAGTTCCGGGGCATCGCCCCACCTTCGGACAGCGCACCCTTGTACGGGTGTCGTTAAAAACAATCGACCGGCCAAGGGCGGATGCCCTGCCGGTGCGCAGCATTTGCCCGATCGCGGCACGGCTGTCAAGACCCGCGGATGGCGTGGAACCCTGTGGCGCCTGCGGGCTTGTGTCCTGCCACGATGGACCGGAACCCGCCTCATGCAACGCTTCACCTGCCCTTATTGCGGCACGCGTGCCTATTTCCACAACCTGATGTGCCTGTGCAGTGAACCGCTGGTCTATAATCCCGCCCAAGGTCAGATGACGGCCGATGCGGCGCCCTGCGCCAACCGTGACACCATCGCCTGCAACTGGGCGGCGCGGGTGCCTGGGGGGTACTGCACGTCCTGCGCGATGTCGCAGGTGGTGCCGGTGATGCATGTCGGCGAAAATCAGCGCCTGCTGGCCAGCGCCGAACGCGCCAAGCGGTGGGTGCTGGCGAATTTGGCGCAATGGCACTGGTTCACCCCCGCCGATCCGGGCCGCCGCCCCCGCTTCCTGATGCTGTCCGAGGATACCGGCGGGCGCGCCCAGCAGATCACCATGGGCCACGCCAATGGCGACATCACCATCAACGTGACCGAGGCGGACGAGCTGATCCGCCTCAAGCGCCAACTGAAATTGGGCGAACAATACCGGTCGATGGTCGGCCATTTCCGCCACGAGATCGCGCATTTCCTGTTCGACCGGCTGGCGGTGTCGCCCGATTTCCTGTCGGCCTTCCGCCAGGTCTTTGGGGATGAGCGGGCCGATTACGGCGCCGCCTTGCGCGCCCATTACGCCAATCCGCGCGACCCCGGAGACGAATTCATCACCGGCTATGCGACATCGCACCCGCATGAGGACTGGGCCGAGACGGTGGCCCATCTGCTGCATCTGACCGACGTGGCCGACAGCTTCTGCAGCACGCATCTGGCGATGCCGGGGGTGCCCGACGACTATCATCCCTATACAGAGACCGACCCCTATCGCCTGCTGAACATCGCGGCCGAGATCACCATCGCCGTCAACGACATCAACCGCGCGCTGGACAATACCGACCTGTATCCCTTCGTGCTGACCGTGCCGGTGCGCCACAAGATCGCCTTTGCGCATGGCTGGCTGCAGAACCACCTGGCGCGCAGCGATGGTCAGGCGGCCTAGACGGCCGCCTTTTCCTCCAGCGCCAGCCACTCTTCCTCGGCATCGGCCAAGGCGGCTTGGCGTTCGGACAGGGCCAGGCTGGCCTTTTCGAACTTGGCGGGGGCGGTGGTGAACAGGTCCGGGTCGGACATGAACTCGGACAGCTTGGCGATCTCGGCCTCCAGCTTGGCGATGACGCCGGGCAGCGCCTCAAGGCGGTGGCGTTCGGTAAAGCTGAGGCCCTCGCGCGCGGCCTTGGGCTTGTCGGCCACGGGCGCGGATTTGGCGACGGCCACCGGCTCCTCGGGCTGCACCTCGCCGCGTTGGGCCTGATAATCGCTCCAGCCGCCGGCATAGACGGTGGCGCGGCCATCGCCCTCCATCGCGACGGTGGTGTCGGCGACGCGGTCGATGAAATCGCGGTCGTGGCTGACCAGCAGCACGGTGCCGTCATATTCGCCCAGCAGATCCTGCAGCAGGTCCAGCGTCTCGACGTCCAGATCGTTGGTCGGTTCGTCCATGACCAGCAGGTTCGACGGGCGCGCCATCAGCCGCGCCAGCAGCAGACGTGCCTTTTCGCCCCCCGATAGGCTGCGCACCGGCGCGCGGGCCTGACCATCGTCGAACAGGAAATCCTTCAGATAAGCCACGACATGCTTGGGCGTGCCGCGGACCATCACCTGATCGGCGCGGCCCGAGACGCGCATATCCGGATCGCCGGTCAGCGATTCCCACAGCGTCTGGTCGGGGTTCAGCGCGGCGCGCGCCTGATCGAACACCGCGATGTCCAGATTGGTGCCCAGCTTGACCGTGCCGGTATCGGGGGCCAGCTCTCCGGTCAGCATCTTGATCAGCGTGGTCTTGCCCGCGCCGTTGGGGCCGACGAAGGCGATCCTGTCCCCACGCTGGATGCGCAGGTCGAACGGCCGCAGGATCACCTTGTCACCGAACACCTTGGAGATGCCGGTCGCCTCGACCACCCGCTTGCCGCTGGTGGTGCCGCTGTCGAATGCCATCGCGGCGGTGCCCTGACGGCGGATCTGGCTGCTGCGTTCACTGCGCAGATCGGCCAGCGCCCGGACGCGGCCCTGATTACGCTTGCGGCGCGCACTGATGCCCTCGACGGCCCATTTCGCCTCGGCCTTGATCTTGCGGTCCAGCTTGTGGCGGGCGTCATCCTCGGCGGCCCAGGTCGCCTCGCGCCAATCCTCGAACCCCTCGAATCCGCGCTCCTGACGGCGCACGGCGCCGCGGTCGATCCACAGCGTGGCCTTGGTCAGGCGGCGCAGAAAGGCGCGGTCGTGGCTGATCAGCACGAAGCCCGCGCGCGTCTGCGACAAATGGTCCTCCAGCCAGCCGATCGCCTCGATGTCCAGGTGGTTCGTCGGCTCGTCCAGCAGCATCAGCTCGGGTGCGCGGGCCAGCAGACGGGCCAGCGCGGCGCGACGGCGTTCGCCGCCCGATGCGGTGTCGACGGGGCGGTCGGGGTCGAATTTCAACCCTTCTGCGGCCATGTCGACCAGGTAATCCTCGCCCGGCTCCAGCCCGTCGCGGGCGAACTCCCCAAGCGTGGCAAAGCCCGACAGATCGGGGTCCTGCTCCATATAGCCGGTCGAGACACCGGCGGCCAGGACGACATCGCCCCGGTCGGGTTCGACGAAACCGGCCATCACCTTCATCAGGGTGGACTTGCCAGAACCGTTCCGACCGACCAGCGCGACGCGGTCGCCCGGCTGGACGTTCAGGGACAGGCCCTCGAAAATAGGATCGCCGCCATAGGTCAGCGAGATCTCGGAAAGTTGCAAAAGGGGTGCGCGTGCCATGACCGCGCCCCTAGCCTGCGGCGGCGCCTGCGTCAATGCACGGCAATGCTTGACAGGTTCAGTCAGGCTTGGCAGAACGCCCCTGTAATCCGACCAAAGGAGTCAACATGCGTCCCCTGATCCTCGCCTCGCTGCTGGGTGCCACCGCGATGCCCGCCCTGGCCCAGGAGGTGAACGTCTATTCCCACCGCCAGCCCGAGCTGATCCAGCCGCTGATCGACGCGTTCACCGCCGAAACGGGGATTGCCGTGAACGTGGCCTTTGTCGACAAGGGCATGGTCGAGCGTCTGCAGGCCGAGGGCGCGCGCTCGCCCGCCGATCTGGTGCTGACCGTGGACGTCGCCCGTCTGGGTGAGGTCAAGGACGCGGGCGTGCTGCAGGCCGTCGAGGACGAGGCCCTGACCGACGCCATCCCCGACGCGCTGCGCGACGACGAGAACCAGTGGTTCGCCCTGACCACCCGCGCCCGCATCGTCTATGCCCATAACGACCGCGTCGCCGATGGCGAGGTCACCACCTATGAGGATCTGGCCGATCCGAAATGGCAGGGCCGCATCTGCACCCGCAGCTTTACCAACGATTACAACGTCGCGCTGACCGCCGCCTTCCTGGCCCATCACGGCGAGGAGGAGACCGTCGCCTGGCTGGAGGGCGTCAAGTCGAACCTGGCCAAGCGTCCCGAGGGCGGCGACCGTGATCAGGTCAAGTCGATCTGGGCCGGCGAATGCGACATCAGCCTGGGCAACACCTATTACATGGGTGCGATGCTGAAGGATGCCGAACAGCAGGAATGGGCCGAATCGGTCCGCATCATGTTCCCCACCTTCGAGGATGGTGGCACGCATGTGAACGTGTCGGGCATGGCGATGACCGCCTCGGCGCCCAACCGTGACGCGGCCCTGCAGCTGATGGAGTTCCTGGTCGGTGACGAGGCACAGCGCATCTATGCCGAGACCAACAACGAATTCCCGGTCAAGGACGGCGTCGACCGCTCCGAGCTGGTCGCCAGCTGGGGCGATTTCACCCCGGACGATCTGACCCTGACCGAGATCTCGGACCTGCGCCCGCAGGCGCTGGACCTGATCGAGCGGGTCAACTTCGACGGCTGATCCTGGCCGCCACATGCGAGTACAAAAGGCGCAAGCGGGGCTTGCGCCTTTTTTCGTACTGGCGCAAAAATCCGCGTTCGGAGGCCACCAGAGGGAAAGCCGGAATGCCGCAAAAGATCATCATCGACACCGACCCCGGCCAGGATGATGCCGTGGCGATCCTGCTGGCGCTGGCCTCTCCAGAGCTGGAGGTGCTGGGCATCGTGGCCGTCGCGGGCAACGTGCCGCTGGCCCTGACGCAGGTGAATGCCCGCAAGGTGGTCGAACTGTCGGGATGCGACGTGCCGGTCTTTGCCGGATGCGACCGCCCGCTGTCGCGCGATCTGGTCACGGCGGAACATGTCCATGGCAAGACCGGGCTGGACGGCATCGCCCTGCCCGAACCCTCCCTGCCGCTGCAGCCGGTCCACGGCGTCGATTTCATCATCGACACCCTGCGCGCCGAGGCTTCAGGCACGGTCACGCTGGTCCCTATCGGCCCGCTAACCAACATCGCCGAGGCCTTCCGCCGCGCCCCCGACATCATCGGGCGCGTGCAACAGATCGTGCTGATGGGCGGCGCCTATTTCGAGGTGGGCAACATCACCCCGGCGGCGGAATTCAACATCTATGTCGATCCCGAGGCCGCGGCCGAGGTCTTTGCCGCGGGCGTGCCGCTGGTGGTGATGCCGCTGGATGTGACGCACAAGGCGCTGACCGACCGTGCCTGGGTCGAGGCGATGCGCGCCCTGCCCGGCCGCTGCGGCCCCGCCGTGGCAGGCTGGACCGATTTCTTCGAACGCTTCGACACGGCGAAATACGGCAGCCTGGGCGCGCCCCTGCATGACCCCTGCACCATCGCCTGGCTGCTGCAGCCCGACTTGTTCCAGGGCCGCGACATCAACGTCGAAATCGAGACCGAGGGCCGCTGGACCACCGGCATGACGGTGGCCGACTGGTGGCGCGTCAGGGGGCGCGCGCCCAACGCGCTGTTTCTCAAGGACGTCGACCGCGACGCGCTGTTCGCCCTGCTGCTGGAGCGGATCGCGCGCCTGCCCTGACCGCTCAGCGCGCGGGTTCGGGTTCCGATACGGGCGGCACAGGCAGCGGGATCACGCCCTCTCCGTCGCCGATGCGGTCGTTCAGGGCGGCGACCAGCTGTTCGGTCACGTCGATGGCGTCCAGCGAGACAAAGATCGTGCGCCGGTCCAGCACCGCGACGGCGCCCCGGTCCTGCATGATCTGGCCCATCACCGGCAGGGCCGCGCGAAAGAATGCGGCGCGATCGGCCTCGGCCCACGCATTCAGATTCTGCACCGCCTCGGCGCGTTCACGGCGGATTCGGGTGGCGCGCAGATCAAAGCTCTCGGCCAGCTGGCGGAAGCGGTCGGCAGGCAGCGTGGCACGCTGTTCGGTCAACCGCGCCTCCTCGGCGGACAGAAGCTGGGTCAGGCGGTCGTTTTCCTCGGCGATCAGCGCGCCCTCGGCCTCCAGCCGGTCCTGCGCGCGAAGGCCCCAGGCCGAGGTCAGATACAGCACGTCCTGATCCAGCGTCAGGATGGGCGCGCTGTCGGCCATCTCTCCGGGGCCGGGCAGCGTGGCATTGGGCAGGACCGGGGGCGCGGCGATGGGCGGGACCTGTGGCACCGCCTCGTCCGCCAGCGGCTCCTGCGCCAGCGCGGGCAGCGCCAGAAACGCCAGCCCCGCCATCAGCCCCAAGCCCCGCATCAGAAGTTCGTCTGGATCGTCAGGTCGAAATTCTGCTCTCGGTCATAGTCTTCCTTGCGCAGCGCCTGCGAAAAGTTGAACCGCAGCGGCCCGATCGGCGTGGTCCAGAAGATCGACGCGCCCACGGCGGCGCGGACATACATGTCGTCATCAATCGTGACCTGACCCAGGTCGGCCGTCTGATATGTGACCCGGTCCAGGCCCCACAGCGATCCGACATCCGCGAACAACCCGCCCTGGATGCCATATTCCTCGGGCAGGCCAATGGGGAACTGCGCCTCGGCGCGGGCCGCCCAGTAATAGTTGCCGCCCAGGCCGTCCTCATTGTCAGCCGCCAGATCGCGGGGGCCCAGGCCGTTCGGCTCGAACCCGCGGATGCGGTTGCCGGTGCGGAAGCGGTCCAGAATCCAGGTCGAATAGTCGCCATAGGAATAGATCGCGCCCGCCTCGACCTCGGCCCGCAGGGTCACGCTGTCGCGCCAGGCGGTGCTTTCGACGCCAGCCAGGGCGGTGGTGGTGATGGTCTTGGTATCGCCCCCCGCGCCCGCGAAATCCTGCGAGAAGCGGAACCGATAGGCGGTCAGCGGGTCCAGCCCGGTGCGGCGCGAATCCCAGTTGTAGGTGTACCCAAGCGACGAGGTCAGGCGCGTCCCCTCCTCGTCGATCAGGATCTGAGAGCTGTCCTCGGTGACATTGCTCAGCTTGTCCTCGGACAGGCGATAACGCAGCTCCAGCCGCGCATTGTCCGAGATGGGGAATTCCAGCGACGGCTGGATGCGGATCTGGCGGGTGTCATAGTCCGAGTTCAGGCCCTCGGTCTCGACATAGTTCGCCGAGAACCCGAATCGCAGGTCGCGGCCCAGAAAGAACGGCTCGACAAAGTTGATGGCCGCGGCCCGGTCGTCCGATGCGGTGGACAGCTGCAACCCGACCGTCTGACCGCGCCCAAGAAAGTTCTGCTCGGTCAGGCCGATGTTGAAGCCCACCCCGGAATTCACGCCATAGCTGGCGCCCAGGGACAGCGACCCGGTGGGCTGCTCCTCGACATTGACGCCGACGATGACCTGGTCGGGGCTGCTGCCCTCGCGGGTCTGGACCTGCGCATCCGCGAAATAGCCCAGCGCGCGCACGCGTTCTGCGGAATTGCGGATCTCGCGCGGGTTGAAGGGGTCGCCCTCGACGGTGGTGAACTGGCGGCGGATCACCTGGTCCAGCGTCGTGGTGTTGCCCTCGATGTCGATGCGCTCGACAAAGATGCGCTCTCCGCGGGTCAGGGCGAATGTCAGGTCCAGGGTCTGGGTCTGCGGATTGCGGGTGACGCGCGGCTCGATATTGACGAAGTTCAGGCCCTGCTGGATCGCGATAGTCTCCATCCGCCGGATCGACGTGTCGATGACCGAGGGGTTGTAGACCGATCCGCGCCGCACGCGGCTCTGTTCGGCGAAGGCGCTGGCATCCAGGCCGGGGATCTCCGAGACGGTATCGACCCGCCCGAACCGGTAACGCGGCCCCTCCTGGATGTTGAAGGTGATGAAGAACGCGTCGCGTTCGCGCGCGATCTCGGGGGCCACGCCCTGCACCCGGAAATCAGCATAGCCCTGAGAGCGATAGAAATCGGTCAGCAGCTGCTCATCCAGCGGGATGCGCTCGGGCGCGAAGGTGTCGCGGCGGATGAAGGTGCGCAAGAGGCCCGCCTGCTTGGTCTCCAGCACGTTGCGCAGACGCCGGTCCGAAAACGCGCGGTTGCCGACAAAGCTGATGCGCTCGATCTCGGTGACGTTGCCTTCGCGGATCTCGAAGACCAGATCGACGCGGTTGCCGCTGCGGCGGATGATGCGCGGATCGACGCGGGCGGCCAGGCGGCCTTCGGCGGCATAGGTCTGGGCGATGGCCTGCGCGTCCTGGATGGCCTGGGCGGGCTGATAGACGCGGCGCGACTGGCTGCGCACGATCTCGGACAGGCGGGCGTCGTTCAGGCGGCGGTTGCCCTCGAACGTGATCTGGTTGACGATCGGATATTCGGCGACCCGCACGATCAGGGTGCCGCCCTGCGGGACCAGCTCGACCGTCTCGAACAGGCCGGAATTCTGCAACCGCTGCAGCGCGTCGTTGATCTGGCCGGGGCTGACATCCTGACCCTGCGGCAGGGCCAGCGTGGACAGCACGGCCCCCGTCTCGATCTGCTGGTTGCCCTGAACCTGGATGCTGCTGAAGACCACGGCGGCGGCAGGCTGCGGGATCATCCCTGCGGGCACGGCGATTGCCAGCGACGTCACCAGCGCCAACGCGCCCTTGCCCAGTTTCCGTTCCATGATGGCCCCTCTTGTGTCCGCCTGCACGCGCCCGGTTCGGGCTGTCGTTTTGCCTATGGTCTGTAGCCCCAACAGGGCCGGGCTGTCAAAAGCGCATGCACGTCAGGGGCAGAAAAGATCGTTGGTCAGGCCGAAAATCATCAGGGACAGCACGGCGGCCATGCCGATCGCGGTCAGAAGGTTCAGCGCCTTGTCCGACGGCGGACGCCCGCGCAGGGCCTCATAGGTGTAAAACATCAGATGCCCGCCATCCAGCACCGGGATCGGCAGCAGGTTCAAAAACCCGATGGCCGCCGACAGGACCGCGATCCACCACAGGAAGTTCGCGCCCCCCGCGCTGGCCGCCTGCCCCGTGCTTTCGGCGATGCTGATCGCGCCGCCCAGGTTGCAGGTGCCGATCTGCCCCGAGATCATCGCCCACATCCCCGTCAGGGACGAGGTGATGATGCCCCAGGTCTGGCCCGCGCCCAGGGACAGCGCCTCCAGCGGCCCGGCGCTGCGGGTCTGGGGGGTGAAGAAGCTTTCGCCCCCCGTGACGCCGATCAGCCAGCGCTGCTCGAACCCGCCGCCCTGGGCGGGCAGGTCGGACAGCTTGGGCGTCAGGGTGACGGCGACGTCACCCACGCCGGGGCGCCACAGGCTCAGCGCCAGGGGCGCGCCCTGGGCGGCCTCGACCGCCTCGCGCATCTGGGTAAAGCGGGTGACGGGCTCTCCGTCGATGGCCAGGACGACATCGCCCGCGCGCATGCCCGCCGCCGCCGCCGCGCTGCGCGGCGCCACGCCGCCGATGCGCGCGGGCATCGGGTCGGGGCCGGTCACGGTCAGGGTCCGGCCGTCGCGTTCGACGCGCCAGTCCTGCTGGGCTGCCACCGGCAGGTCGGGGGTCAGGGCGCCGATGTCGCGCCAGGTGGCGACGGGCTGCCCGCCAAGCGCCACGATGCGGTCGCCGGGCTGCAGCTCGTTCCGGATCTCGGGCGGGGCCTCGCTGATGGCGCCCACGCGGACCTCATCGACCGGCAGGCCCTGGACCACGGCAAAGCCCGCAAAGACCAGGATCGACAGCACGAAATTGAACACCGGCCCGGCCAGCAGCGTGGCGAACCGTGCCCACAGCGGCGCCCCCTGCAGCGTCTGCCGCCGCAGCGCCGGATCGACAGCGCGTCCCGGCCCTGCGCTGGCCACGTTGTCGTCGCCCATAAAGCGGACGTATCCGCCAAGCGGCACCGCCGCCACCTGCCAGACCGTACCGCGCCGGTCGCGGCGCGCGAACAGGCGCGGGCCAAAGCCGACACTGAACACCTCGGCCCGGATGCCCGACCAGCGGCCCACGATGTAGTGGCCGTATTCATGCACGGTCACGATCACCGCCAGCGCGGTGACAAAGGCCAGCAGCGTCCACAGCGTGCCTGCGGTCTGGGCAATCAGGTCCATCATCGGGCGGCCTTTCTTCGGGCCAGGCCATCCCAGTGCAGGACGGCGGGCAGGTCTTGGGGGTCCCGGGCAAAGCCCGGCTCGGCGGAGAGCGCCTCCAACGTGGCCTCGACGCGCGGGGCCATCTCGGTGAATCGGATGCGGCCCGCGATGAAATCGTCCAGCGCCTGTTCCTTGGCGGCGTTGAAGACCGCGCCTGCGGCCCCGCCCGCGGCCATCACCTCGCGCGCCAGGCGCAGGGCGGGCCAGCGGACCTCATCGGGGGCGCGAAAGGTCAGGCTGCCAAGCGCCGCCAGATCCAGCGCCGCGACCGGCAGCGGACGGCGTTCGGGCCAGTGCAGCGCATAGCCGATGGCGTGGCGCATATCGGGCGCGCCAAGATGCGCGATGCTGCCGCCGTCGTGATGTGTGACCATGGCGTGAATGATCGATTCCGGATGGACCAGAACCTTGATGCGGGCGGCGTCCAGGCCAAAGAACTCCTTGGCCTCGATCACCTCCATCGCCTTGTTGAACATCGACGCGCTGTCGATGGTGATGCGCTGGCCCATCGCCCAGTTCGGATGGGTCGAGGCCTCGGCCACCGTCGCCGCCGCCAGCCGCTCCAGCGGCCAGTCGCGAAAGGCGCCGCCCGAGGCGGTGATGGTCACATCCTTGACGCTGTCGAGGTTATCCGCACCAAGCGCCTGAAAGATCGCGGAATGCTCGCTGTCCACCGGCAGGATCGTGGCCCCCGACCGCGCGCCCGTGTCGCGCAGCAGCGCGCCTGCGCAGACCAGCGATTCCTTGTTGGCCAGTGCCAGAACCCCCCCCTGCGCCAGCGCGGTCAGGCCCGGCGCCAGACCCGCAGCACCCACGATGGCCGACAGGATCCAGTCGGCGGGACGGGCCGCGGCATCCAGCAGGGCGGCCTCTCCGGCGGCGGCCGCGACCCCGCTGCCCGCCAGCGCCGCGCGCAGATCGTCCAGCAGATCGTCATGGGCCGTGACGGCGATCTCGGCACGCAATTCGCGGGCCATCTGCGCCAGACGGGCGATGTTGCGCCCGCCGGTCAGGGCCACAACGTGATAGTCACCCGGCGCGCGGCGGATCAGATCGACGCCATTGGCCCCGACCGATCCGGTCGCGCCGAAAATGGAAATGCGTCGCATGTCTCAGTTCACCACGGGCAGGCTGGTCACGAATCCGATCAGCATGGTGGCCAGCACCGCGCCCGTCACTGCGTCAAAACGATCCATGAAGCCGCCATGACCCGGAATCAGGTTCGAGCTGTCCTTGACCCCGGCCCGCCGCTTCAGCCAGCTTTCGGCGATGTCGCCCATCTGGCCCGCGAAACAGACCAGCGGCGACACCCAGATCAGCGTGGCATCCCCCCGGTCCGTGGCCCAGAGGATCGCGCCGAAGAGGCACGCCCCGATCCAGCCCGCAATGGTGCCCGACCAGGTCTTCTTGGGGCTGAGCGCGGCCCAGAATTTCGGCCCGCCCAGGATGCGGCCAAAGAAATAGCCCGCCGTGTCCGAGATGATGATGACCCCCATCAGCCACAGCACAAAGTTCAGGCCAAAGCTTTCGCGGAACAGCACCAGCTCATAGGCGACCAGCAGGATCGCCGCGCCAAAGATCGCATAGGTCGCCCGGTCGCGCCGCGCCGCCCCCGGCAGGCCCAGCAGCAGCGGCAGCGACAGCGCCAGCCAGGCCCAGGGCAGCCCGGTCAGCGCCACCGCCTGCGCCACGCCCGCGATCGCGGCCAGCGCGATAGGGCGAGAGCGTCCGAACAGGGTGACGTGGCGGGCCGGGTTCTTCCAGCCGGTCATTGCCGCCAGCTCCCAGAAGGTGATGGCGGTGATGATCGCCATGCCCAGCCTCAGCCAGGGACCCTGCGCCACGGCCAGCAGCACCCCGATGGCCAGCAGCACCAGCGTCGAGGCCACGCGGCGCGACAGGTCACCCCATTTGCCGCCCCCGGTGATCGGTGCCGCCCTCATGCGCCGCCAAAGCGCCGGTCGCGCAGGCCGAACCGGTCCAGGATCGTCGCCAGATGGTCGGGCGTGAAATCGGGCCACAGCGTCGGCGTGAATTCGTATTCCGAATAGGCCGCCTGCCAAGGCAGGAAGTTCGATGTCCGCGTCTCACCGGAGGTGCGGATCACCAGATCGGGATCGGGATGACCGGCGGTGTCCATGCAATCGGCCAGATCGGCCTCGGAGGGGGACGTGACCTCGCCCCGCGCGATGCGCTCGGCCAGCCGGGTCGAGGCGCGCACCAGCTCATCGCGGCCGCCATAGTTGATCGCCACCGTCAGGTTCAGCCGGGTGTTGCCCGCCGTCCGCGCCTCGATCGAGGCCATCAGCTCCTGCAGCTTGCGGTCCAGGCGCGAGCGTTCGCCGATGAAGCGCATGCGCACCCCCTCGCCCGACATCTCCTCGGCCTCGCGCTGGATGTAGCGGCGAAAGATCTTCATCAGACCCAGGACCTCCTCGGTCGACCGCTTCCAGTTCTCGGTCGAGAAGGCATAGATGGTCAGCCAGTCCACCCCCAGATCAGGGCAGGCGCGGACGATCTGCTTGACGCGTTCGGCGCCGCGCCGGTGGCCGACCAGGCGCGGCCAGCCGCGTTCGGTGGCCCATCGGCCGTTGCCGTCCATGATGACGGCGACATGGCGGGGACGTGTCGTCGTCCCCTCTGCCACGGCCGTGGTCGCTGCGCCTCTGGGCCAGGCCATGATCCGCTCAGACCTGCATGATTTCGGCCTGCTTGGCCGTCAGCGCCTCGTCGACCACCGCGATCATGCGGTCGGTCAGGGACTGGATCTCGGTCTCGTAGAGCTTCTGGTCGTCCTCGGGCATGCCGGCGGCCTTGGCCTTCTTGACCTGGTCCATGCCGTCGCGACGCACGTTGCGCATCGAGACGCGGGCGCTCTCGGCATATTGGGCGGCGACCTTGGTCAGCTCGCGGCGGCGTTCCTCGTTCAGCTCGGGGATGGGCAGCATGATGATGGTGCCGTTGGTCTGCGGGTTGATGCCCAGGCCGCTTTCGCGCAGGGCCTTTTCGACCTTGTTGACCATGCCCTTGTCCCAGATGTTGATCGTGACCATCCGCGGCTCGGGGACGTTGACGGTGCCCAGCTGGTTGATCGGCGTCATCTGGCCATAGGCCTCGACCTGGACCGGGTCGATCATCGAGGCCGAGGCCCGCCCGGTGCGCAGGCTGGCGAATTCGCCGCGCAGACTGTCAATGGCGCCCTTCATGCGCCGCTCCAGATCGTCGATATCGATGTCGATGTCCTCAGCCATGTCGGACTGCCTCTGCTTTGGAATTTTTTTCGCTTGTAACCACAATGCCGCAGATTGGCAAAGCCTTTGCCCAAGGGTCCGGCAGCGACCCACCATCAGTGCGCATCGCCCGAACCCCCGTCGCGTCGCATCCGTTCCTCGATCGCGGTCAGGCGCGCCAGCACCTCGTCGCGATAGGCCTCGGTCGCGGCGTTCTCCTCCTCCTGATGGGCCTCCTGCATCGAATTCACGATCAGACCGACGACCAGGTTCATCACCGCGAAGGTCGTCATCAGGATGAAGGGCACAAAGAACAGCCAGGCCTGCGGATAGACATCCATCACCGGGCGCACGATGCCCATCGACCAGCTTTCCAGCGTCATGATCTGGAACAGCGAATAGGCGGAATTGCCCATGTCCCCGAACCATTCGGGAAAGGTCGTCCCGAACAGCTTGGTCGCCATGACGGCGAAGATGTAGAAGATGATTCCCATCAGCAGGAACACCGACGCCATGCCAGGCAGCGCGGACAGAAACCCCTCGACCACGCGGCGCAGGCGGGGGGTGACCGACACGATGCGCAAGAGCCGCAGGATGCGCAGCGCGCGCAGCACCGACAGCCCCTGGGTGGCCGGCATCAGCGCGATGCCCACGATCAAGAAATCGAACACGTTCCAGCCGTCGCGGAAAAAGCGCAGCCTGCGGGCATAGAGCTTCATCGCGATCTCGATCACGAAGATCGACAGGCAGGCCGCATCCAGCGCCAGGATCAGCGGCCCGGCGCTGGCCATGATCGCAGGCGACGTCTCCAACCCCAGGATCATGGCGTTGAACAGGATCACCCCGGTGATCACCATCTGCGCGCGGGGTCCGTGGATCAGCCGATCCACGCGCCCGCGCAAAGTCGCGTCAGTTGTGGACACGGGTCGAGATCCCCCGGCCTTCCAGGATCGAGCGGAACCCGCCCGGCGCGTCCAGCGAGAACACGATGATCGGCAGCTTATTGTCACGCGCCAGGGCAATGGCGGATGCGTCCATCACGCCCAGATGCTTCTGCAGCGCCTCGTCATAGGTGACCGTCTCATAGCGCTTGGCGTCGGGGAACTTGTTGGGGTCCTTGTCATAGACGCCATCGACCTTGGTGCCCTTGAAGATCACCTCGCAGTTCATCTCGGAGGCGCGCAGGGTGGCTGCGGTGTCGGTGGTGAAATAGGGGTTTCCTGTGCCGGCCGCAAAGATCACGATCCGCTTCTTCTCCAGGTGGCGGATGGCACGGCGGCGGATATAGGGCTCGCAGACCTCGTCCATGCGGATCGCGCTGATCACGCGGCAATGCAGGCCGCGCGCCTCCAGCGACGACTGCATCGCCAGCGCGTTCATGACGGTCGCCAGCATGCCCATATAGTCGGCGGTGGTGCGCTCCATCCCCTGCGCGCTGCCCTGCAGCCCGCGAAAGATGTTGCCGCCGCCGATGACCATGCAGACCTCGACGCCCATGGCCTGCACGGCCTCGACCTCGCTGGCGATGCGGGCGACGGTGGGCGGGTGCAGGCCATAGCCCTGGTCGCCCATCAGCGCCTCGCCCGAGATCTTCAGCATCACGCGGCCATATTGCCTGGGGGTCTCGGTTGTCATTGGGGGGCTCCTGTCGCCGGTCGCTTTCATCGCGCCGTTAAATGTCGCAAAAGGGCGGCCGGATCAACTGCCGGATGGCCCATGCGTGACCCTGACCTGACACAGATCGACGCCACCCGCCATCTTGTGATCGCGGGGCCGACCGCCAGCGGCAAATCGGCGCTGGCGCTGGCGGTGGCCCAGGCCCAGGGCGGCACGGTCGTGAATGCCGATGCGCTGCAGGTCTGGTCCTGCTGGCGGGTGCTGACCGCGCGCCCCTCCGCGACTGATGAGGCGCTGGCGCCCCACGCGCTGTACGGTCATGTCGCGCCGGGGGCTGCCTATTCGGTGGGCGACTGGCTGCGTCAGGTGGCCGGGCTGCGGGGGCGGCTGATCGTGGTGGGGGGCACGGGCCTTTACCTGACCGCGCTGACGCGGGGGCTGGCGCAGATCCCCGCGACGCCGCCCGCCCTGCGGGCCCAGGCCGATGCGCGGCTGTCCGAACCCGGCGGCCTGGCCGGTCTGATCGCGGAACTGGACTCGCAGAGCGCCGCGCAGATCGACCTGCGCAACCCCGCCCGCGTCCAGCGCGCGTGGGAGGTTCTGGCCGCCACCGGGCGCGGCATCGCCGCCTGGCAGGCCGACACCCCGCCGCCCCTGATGCCGCCCGACACCTGCCAGCGCATCGTGATCACCAGCGACCGCGACTGGCTGGCCGATCGCATCGCCCGGCGATTCCACGCCATGCTGGAGCAGGGCGCCCTGGACGAGGCGCGCGCCATGCAGCCGTATTGGGCGCCCACCGCGCAATGGGCGCGGGCCATCGGCGCGCCGGAACTGATGGCGCATCTGCACGGCGCGCTGACCCTGCAGGAGGCCACCGAACGGGCCATCATCGCGTCCCGGCAATATGCAAAGTCGCAGCGGATCTGGTTTCGGGGCCGGATGCGCGACTGGCATCTGTGGCAGGCGGGCAACGCCGGGCCGATCGCGTCATGATTGTGCGAAACCCGCAGATGATTCATTGAGTTTCAACCGGGATGGGCAATAATCCGCCCATAAGCTGCCGGTCGATGCGGCCGGCTCAGGACAGGCGGGGAATATGTCTCTCTGGGAACGCTCTGGCTGGAAGGGGGGGGTTCCGTTCTCTCCGACGCGCCTCGGCCCGCTTGGCCGGGCGGTGCGCGGACAGGGCGGTGACGTGGATGTGACCGCCGCGTCCATCTGCGACAAGGGCGCGACGCTGCCGCGCATCACCCCGGCGGCGCTGTCCTATGGGCGCATCGTGGTGCCCGACGCGCTGACCGTGCGCGTGACGCCGGCCTCGCGCCGCACCGCGCCGCGTCGCGCCAGCCTGCGTCTGTTGCCCATCGGCGCCTTCACCTGGGGCAGCGCGACCCCGCCCGCCCAGCCCCGCACCCGCCCCGACCACACGCTGATCTGGGTGACCGGCGGGCGGATGCGGCTGGATTTCCCGCGCAGCGGCACCATCCTGGAGCCGGGCGACGTGCGATTCATCCCCTCGGGCACGGCCTTTGCCGCCCGCCCCCGTGCCGGGGCAGAGGGGCATGTGCTGCTGATCTCTCCCGAACTGGTGGCCGAGGTTGATCCCCCCCTGCCCCGCAGCGTCACGGCGGGCTGCATCGGTCAGGGCGCGGCGGTCCTGGCCGCCACCCTGCAGGCCCTCGTCGAGGAGGCCGCGCGCAGCCCCGACCGCAAGGCGCTGGACTGTTATCTGAACGTGCTGTCGCTGCGCCTGTCGCGGCTGGACCCAGAGCGCGACAGCCGCACCCCTGCGGGCGCGGCGCTGGCCGACAGGCCGCTGGTCGACAGGTTCCTGGCGCTGTCCGCCAGCGAGATCGGGTCCGACCGCACCCTGGCCGATCTGGCGCAGGATCTGGGCACCACGCTGACCCAGCTGGACCGCGCCTGCCTTCAGGCGCGCGGCCGCCGCGCGATTGATCTGGTGCATGAACAGCGTCTGGAACGCGCCGCCGAACTGCTGCGCCATACCGACCGGCCCACGCCGCGCATCGCCCAGGATCTGGGCTATGCCAGCCATGGCCATTTCACGCGGATCTTCGTGGCGGCCACCGGGCGCACGCCCGAAACCTATCGCCAGCAGATGACCCGGACGCCGGAGTAAGGGGTCGCTCAGCCCGCCTCGGGCCCGGTCAGCGCCTCGCGGCCGCGGAAGCCCATGGCGACGACGAACTTCTCGGAACTGTCGCTGCGGCTGGCGGGCGGCTTGACGTTGGCGACTTTGGTAAAGTTGCGCTTCAGCATCGCCTGCATCTCGGTCTCGGCCCCGCCTGCCAGAACCTTGGCGACAAAGGTGCCGCCCGGCTCCAGCACGTCGAAGGCCAGCTGGGCCGCGGCCTCGACCAGGGCCACGATGCGGTTGTGGTCGGTGTTCTTGTGCCCGGACGCCGATGCGGCCATGTCCGACATCACCACATCCGCAGGCCCGCCCAGCCAGCCCTTGACCAGATCATCCGCGCCGTCGGACAGGAAATCCAGCACGTGGATCTCGGCCCCCGCGATCGGATCGACCTCCTGCAGATCCAGGCCCAGCACGCGCCCGACCTTCTTGCCCGATTTCTCGCCCAGGGCGTTCACGCGGGCCACGGCCACCTGGCACCAGCCGCCGGGCGCACAGCCCAGATCGACGACCCGCGCGCCGGGCACCAGAAAGCGGTACTTGTCGTCCAGCTCGATGATCTTGTAGGCCGCGCGCCCGCGATAGCCCTCGCGCTTAGCGCGGACCACATAGGGGTCGTTCAGCTGCCGTTCCAACCACAGGGTCGAGGACAGCTTGCGGCCCTTGGCGGATTTCACGCGCACGCGCAGATCGCGCGCACCGCGCCCGCTGGTCTTGCCGTCCCGGCTGGTCGGTGTCTTCGTCATCTCATGCCACTCCGTTCAAACCTTCCGGCGCCAGCACCCCATCGCGCACCATCTGGGCATAAAGCAACCCCTCGCGCAGGCCGCGATCTGCGACCGACAGCTTGTTCGTGGGCCAGACGCGCATCAGCGTCTGCAGGATCGCCGCCCCCGACATGATCAGCGCATGGCGCTCGCGGCCGATGCGCGGGTCGGTGCGCCGCCCCTCGGGGCCCAGCTGCAGATAGCTGTGGATGACGCGGTCGATCTGGTCGCTGGTCATCTCCAGCCCGTCCACCTTGGTCCGGTCATAGCGGCGCAGGCCCAGAAAGCTGGCCGCGACCGTGGTGACCGTGCCGGAGGTGCCGATGATCTGGAACCCCTCGTCCGGCGATCCGTCCGCATAGGGGGTGAAATTCGCCAGCGCCTCCTCGAAGAACCACGACATCAGCGCGAACCGGCCCTGATCGTCCTCGACATCCGCGAACTGGTCGCGCAGCGTCGCCACGCCCAACGGCACGCTGATCCAGTCGACCACGCGCGCGCCGCCCGGCTGCGGGTTCCCGAAGCCGTCGGACAGGCGCATGATGGCGCGGGGCCGCTCCTTGGGCTCGACGTCCTCCAGGTCGATCCAGACCAGCTCAGTCGAGCCGCCGGACCACCATCAGCGTCTCGGTCTTGTGGCTGACCAGCGGGGCGCAGCTGATCACCGCCAGCCGCGCCTCCTCCTCGGACCCGATGATCTCGATGGGCAGGCCGGTCTCGCGACGGATGGTGCGCAGGAAATCGCGGCTGTTCCTGGCCCTACGGCATGCCTCGGTCGCCACAAGGCGCATGTTGCGCACCTTGTGCTGGTCCAGCTTGCGCTTGCAGACCTGAAGCGCGTGAACGGTACGCGCCATCGAGCTGCGGGACAGGCGTCCCGAAGCTTCCAGCCCCTGACCAAGCTGAACCGGCTTGGAGAAGCTGTCGACGACCTGAAACTGACTGCCCGTCGGTCGGGCAATCAGCATCCGGCAAGAATTGGTCCCAAGGTCGAGCGCAGCATAAAGCGCCCCCTCCTCGGGGTGTCGGGTGCCCGACGGTTCGACCGTATTTCTCGGGACCACGTCCGCACCCGCAGGACGCTTGGGCGTCATGACACACGCCCTCCGATGACAAGTTGAACAAAACGTAACCTGCCCAAGGCCGCCATTCAAGGGGCCGCCGTGCCACAGACGCCGCGCGCGTGCGCTGCCCGCCCTCGTGGGCCTTGACGCGACCGTGACCGCGCGGCAACCAAACGCGATGATAGACATCCGCCCCGTCGCCCATCCGATCGGAAAGATCCTGACCGCGATCGGCGCGTTCATGCTGTTCCCGATGGCGGTCGATGCCTGGAACGGCGATCCGCATTGGGTGGTGTTCCTGCAATCGGCGGTGATGACCATGGTCGCGGGCGTGATGATCGCGGTCACCACGGCGGGGCGCTATGACCACCTGACGCTGCACCAGGCGTTCCTGCTGACCTCGGGGATCTGGCTGGTGCTGCCGACCTTCGGCGCGCTGCCCTTTGTGCTGGGCGCACCGGATGCCAGCTTTACAGATGCGATGTTCGAATCGATGTCGGGGTTCACGACCACCGGCACGACCGTGTTTCCGGTGCTGGACGGGATGCCGCGCGGCATCCATCTGTGGCGGTCGATCTTGCAATGGGCGGGCGGCCTGGGGATCGTCGTGGTCGCGATGGTCTTCCTGCCGGTGATGAAGGTCGGCGGCATGCAGTTCTTTCGCTCCGAAGGGTTCGATACGATGGGCAAGGTGCTGCCACGCGCGGGCCAGATCGCCGGAGAGATGACGCAGCTGTATCTGATCCTGACCGGCGCCTGCATCATCACCTATCTGCTGCTGGGGCTCAGCGGCTATGACGCGATCGTCCATGCGCTCAGCACCATTTCGACGGGCGGGTTCTCCAGCTATGACGCCAGCTTCGGGCAGTTTCTGGGCGCGCCGGAATGGGCGGCCTGCGTGTTCATGCTGCTGGCCTCGATCCCGTTCATCCGCATGGTCCAGCTGATGCGGGGCCAGGCGGCGCCGCTGTGGCGCGACGTGCAGGTGCGCGCCTATCTGCGCTGGACGGCGTATGCCTGCGGGGTGATCGTGCTCTACCGGGTGCTGTGGCTGGGCCAGACCGCCCACCCCGAGGAGATGCTGCGCGAGACCGTGTTCAACGTCGTCTCGACCTTTTCGGGGACGGGCTTTGCCTCGACCGACGTGACGCAATGGGGCCACCTGCCGCTGGTCGTGCTGGTCCTGGCGGGGCTGATCGGCGGCTGCACCGGGTCGACGGGCTGTTCGGTCAAGGTGTTCCGATACCTGGTGCTGTTCGAGGCCGTGCGCGCCCAGATCCGCCGCATGCAATCGCCGCGCCGCATCTATCCGCTGCGCTATGACGGACAGCCGCTGGATCAGGACGTGGTCGATTCGGTCATGGCGTTCTTTACGCTGTTCTTTCTGACCTTTGGCCTGCTGATCGTGGGCCTGTCGCTGACCGGGCTGCACCCGCGCACCGCGCTGACCGCCGCCTGGACGGCGATCGCCAATATCGGCCCGGTCTGGGGCCCAGGCATCAGCGCCAACGGATCGGTCGCCGATTTCCCGACCTCGGCCAAGTGGCTGATGACGCTTGGCATGTTCCTGGGCCGGCTGGAGCTGGTCTCGGTGCTGGTCCTGCTGCTGCCGCGATTCTGGCGGGGTTAAGGCAGGGTCGAGGGCGCGGCCCCTTCGTTCGTGCCGGCGCCGTGGCGGGTCAGGCTGTCGCTGATCTCGGCCAGCAGGCGGGTGTGGGTGGCCTCGTCGCCCGCGGGCCAGATCAGCACGTAACCCTCGGCCCGGCCGTCCCGGACCCAGCCTTCGGCGGCGCCCAGATGGGCGTCGTTCCGGCCCTGCAGGGTGACATGCCCCTGCCGGACGGTCCGTTCGGGTTGGGGCACCCAGCCAAGCGCCGTGACCAGCCCCGCCAGGTCCAGCAGCTCCTGCTGGCCGCCCGGCTGGCTGAACAGGATCAGCGCCGCCCCCGACCCGTCACGCGGGCCATAGATCGACAGTGCGCGTTCCGCCCGGTCAAAGGTCAGCGCCCGCATCGGCGCGGTGACGGTCAGCCCGGTGGCCTGATCGACCAGCGGCGCCAGCCCCTGCGCATCGGCCCAGGCCGCGCGCCGCTCCTCCAGCAGGCGCAGCGCGGTGCCCGGATCGGTCGAGGCGCGGGCGGTCGCGATCTCGGCCGCGATGCCGGCGCGGGTCATGGGGCCGTCCTTGCCGTCGATGGCGCCCGCGTAATGCCCCGCCCACCGCAAGGCGCGCTGCACCCGGTCCAGCGGCGGCAGCGGCTCGGGCGCACCGGGGGCGGCCAGATCGGGCGCGGCCCCCTCCTCGACCGCTTGGCCCAGATCGGCGGCGCGGGCCAGGATGGCATCCTCGGGGATCAGCCCGGCCTTGGTCAGCACCGGCAGCCAGGCCCGCCCCGCCTCCTCGGGCACGGGCCCAAGCGTCACCGCAAACCAGCCATCGGACAGCGCCCACAGCCCGGCCTCGGGGAAGGTCGCGCGCAGCCGCTCCAGCGCGGCGCGGCCCTCGGCCTCGGTCGGGGCGGATTCCAGGCGCAGATAGCGGTCGGGCGACGGCGGTGCCTCATCGGGCAACGCGGCGGGCACGGCCAGCGCGCCTGCGGGGGTCAGGGCGGTCCCCTCGGCCGGGGTGCTGACGAACGCGTCCTGCGGCACCTTGCCCGCCTGTTTCAGCTGCTCCAGCAGCGGCCCGGCGCGGTCCGCAGGCAGCGGACCTATGGCGATGCCCGTCCAGCCCCCCGGCAGCGGCAGCGTCACCACCCCGTCGAACCGGTCCGCCCATCCCTGCGCCGCCTGTGCTGCCGCCTCAGGAGAGCGTTTCGCCTCCAGCCGGATCACCGCACCCTCGGCCCCCGCCACGCCGGGCATCAGGGCCAGAACCACCACCGCCGCGTGCCGCATCCGGGTCATCTTTGCCGTCATCCTGATCCTGCCATCCTGTCGCGGGCGCCCACCCGCCGCCGGGCCTTTATTGACCCTGTTCCGCCGCGCGCCTAGAAGACGCGGAACCTTGCGCCCGATCTACCCAAAAGGATGGCCCGATGACCAGCCCCAACCGACCCCGCAGCTTTCAGGAGATTATCCTGCGCCTGCAGAATTACTGGGCCGCACAGGGCTGCGCGGTGCTGCAACCCTATGACATGGAGGTCGGCGCGGGCACGTTCCACCCGGCCACCACGCTGCGCGCCCTGGGCGGGCGGTCCTGGGCCGCGGCCTATGTCCAGCCCTCGCGCCGCCCCACCGACGGGCGGTACGGCGAGAACCCGAACCGCCTGCAGCATTACTATCAGTTTCAGGTCATCATCAAACCGTCCCCGCCCGACCTGCAGGAGCTGTATCTGGGCAGCCTGCGCGCGATCGGGCTGGACCCGATGGTCCATGACGTCCGCTTTGTCGAGGATGACTGGGAATCCCCCACCCTGGGCGCATGGGGCCTGGGCTGGGAGGTCTGGTGCGACGGGATGGAGGTCAGCCAGTTCACCTATTTCCAGCAGGTCGGCGGGCATGACTGCAAACCCGTCAGCGGAGAGCTGACCTATGGCCTGGAGCGTCTGGCCATGTACGTCCTGGGCGTCGAACATGTGATGGACATGCCCTTCAACGCGCCCGACGCGCCCATTCCGCTGAGCTATGGCGACATCTTCCGCCAGACCGAGCAGGAATATTCGCGCTGGAACTTCGATCAGGCCGATACGGACACGCTGTTCCAACACTTCAAGGACGCCGAGGCCGAATGTGCCCGCATCCTGTCGGCCGATCCGACCGACAGCGCGGGCCGCACCATTCCGATGGCGCATCCGGCCTATGATCAGGCGATCAAGGCCAGCCACATCTTCAACCTGCTGGACGCGCGCGGCGTCATCAGCGTGACCGAACGCCAGGCCTATATCGGTCGCGTCCGCGCGCTGTCCAAGGGCTGCGCCGACCTGTTCCTGACTACCGACGCGGCGGGCGCGGCATGAACGGCGGCAAGATCGCCGCGGTCGGACTGCTGGTTGCCACCGTCGCGGCGGGCGGGGGCATGTGGTATGCGCAGGAATACGGCTATTATGACAGCATCGACCCGGCCACCGTCACGCTGGAGGTCGCCACACCTGCTGGCCCGCAGCCGCTTACGATCGCCGATGTCCAGGCCATCGACGCGGGCAGCAGCCCGCTGCGCTGGCGCGCCTGCGCGACGGTCACCGACCTGCCCGCCGACGCCATTCCCTTTCCCGACGCGACGCCCCTGATCGGCCCGCGCTGGTTCGACTGCTTCGATGCCCGCCGGATCGGCGCCGATCTGGAAAGCGGCGCCGCCCGCGCCGTCCTGTCGGTCGAGGACATCCGTCCCGACGTGGACCGCGTGCTGGCGATCTATCCCGACGGCCGCGCCTATGGCTGGCACCAATATCTCGACAAGACCCCGGAACGCGGAGTGATGGACTGATGCCCGACCTGCTGATCGAACTGTTTTCCGAGGAAATCCCCGCCCGCATGCAAACCCGCGCGCGTGAGGACCTGAAACGCCTGGTCACCGACGGCCTGGTCGCGGCCGGCCTGACCTATGCCAGCGCCGGTGCGTTCTCGACGCCCCGCCGCCTGGCCCTGACCATCGAGGGTCTGACCGCCCACAGCCCCACCACGCGAGAGGAACGCAAGGGCCCGCGCACCGACGCCCCCGAAAAGGCGCTAGAGGGGTTTCTGCGTTCGACAGGCCTGACCCGCGATCAGCTGGAGGCGCGCGACGACAAGAAGGGCCAGGTCTGGTTCGCCACGATCACCCAGCCCGGCCGCCCCGCCGCCGACATCGTGGCCGAGGTGCTGGAGACGACCATCCGCACCTTCCCCTGGCCCAAATCCATGCGGTGGGGGTCGGGCAGCCTGCGGTGGGTGCGCCCGCTGCATTCCATCCTGTGCATCCTGTCGGATGAGGCCGGCGCCTCGGTCGTGCCGCTGACCGTGGACGGCATCACCGCGGGCAACACCACCCGCGGCCACCGCTTCATGGCGCCCGCTGCCTTTGCGGTCAACGGTTTCGACGACTATGCCGCCAAACTGCGCCGCGCCCGGGTGATGCTGGACGCCGAGGAACGCGCGTCCGAGATCCGCGCGCAGGCCGACAACCTGGCCTTTGCCCGGGGCTGGCAGATCGTCCCCGACGACGCCCTGCTGGCCGAGGTCGCGGGGCTTGTCGAATGGCCCGTCCCCCTGATGGGCGTGATCGAGGAGCGTTTCCTGGCCCTGCCCCCCGAGGTCCTGCAGACCTCGATGAAAGAGCATCAGAAGTTCTTCTCGGCCCGCAACCCGTCCACCGGGCGGATCGAGGGTTTCGTGACCGTCGCCAATATCGAGACGCCCGATGACGGCGCGACGATCCTGTCGGGCAACCAGCGCGTCCTGGCCGCCCGCCTGTCGGACGCCGCCTTCTTCTGGCAGAACGACCTGCGCGAGGCGAAATCGGGCATGACAGCCTGGGCCGAAGGGCTGTCTGCGGTCACCTTCCACAACAAGCTCGGCTCCCAGGCCGACCGGGTCGAACGCATCGCCGCCCTGGCCCGCGAAATCGCGCCGCTGGTCGGCGCAGACGAGGCTCAGGCCGAACGCGCCGCCCGCCTGGCCAAGCTGGACCTGCGCTCCGCCATGGTCGGAGAGTTCCCCGAACTGCAGGGCACGATGGGCCGCTACTACGCGCTGGAGATGCTGAAAAGCGAAGACATTGAGGAGGAGCATGCGTCCGCAATTGCCGACGCCGCCCGCGACCATTACAAACCCCTCGGCCCCTCGGACGAGGTTCCCACAGCGCCGGTCTCGGTCGCCGTGGCGCTGGCCGACAAGATCGACACGTTGACGGGGTTCTGGGCGATTGATGAAAAGCCAACGGGGTCCAAGGACCCGTTCGCGCTGCGTCGGGCGGCGTTAGGGGTGATAAGGCTGATTATCACGAACAACCTACGATTGGCTCTTAGTAATACGCTGGCTCACGCCGCGGCTGGCGTTTGGTATGAACCAGCGACCGCGAGTAGCATCTACATACTGCCGGAAGGATACTCGCCTGAGGCAAAGAATTGGGTCGGCGTTTGTCATATCCATCCGGAGTCGGAGAGCGTTAGCTATAATATAGACCGCACTACGTTTACTCAGGCTCTGTTGAACCACCGCACCACCGAGGCCGCGGAAGTCTGGTTTGAGGACGTGGATGCTGATCCTCAGCTTGGCGACGAACGGGTGCTGACCGCAGAGGCGCGACTCGACCCGCTCCGTTCCGATCTCCTCTCCTTCATCCACGACCGCCTCAAGGTCTACCTGCGCGACCAGGGCATCCGCCACGACATCATCGACGCCGTTCTGGCGCAGGACGGGAATGACGACCTCGTGCAGGTGGTCAGCCGCGCCACCGCGCTAAACGCGATGCTGGCGACCGAGGACGGCCGCAACCTGACGCAGGGCCTAAAGCGCGCCGGCAATATCCTGGCCCAGGCCGAGGCGCAGGACGGCGTCGAATACAGCTTCGGCGCCGACGTCAAGTTTGCCGAGACGGACCAGGAACGCGCCCTCTTCTCCGCGCTGGATACCGCCGAACCCGCGATCAAGCGCGCCATGGCCGCGCAGGACTTCCCGGCCGCCATGACCGCCATCGCTGCCCTGCGCACCCCCATCGACGCCTTCTTCGACGCGGTCCAGGTCAACACCGACCATCAGATCGTCCGGCGCAACCGCCTGAACCTGCTGTCGCGCATCCGCGAGGCCGGCCGCCAGATCGCCGACTTCACCCGCATCGAGGGCTGAGCACCCGAACCGACGGAAAAGGGCCCGGAGAACACTCTCCGGGCCCTTTTCCATGATCGCCGCCCTCAGGGGAGCCCGAGGGGACGATACGTCCCCTCGGCGGGGGGTGCGGGGGGTCGACGCGATCGCCTTGGCGGGGTTCAACCCCTTGGGGCAGGTGTTGGTGCAGTTCATGATCGTGTGGCAGCGATACAGCTTGAAGGGGTCCTCCAGCTCGTCCAGACGCTCACCCGTGGCCTCGTCGCGGCTGTCGATGATCCAACGATAGGCGTGCAGCAGTGCGGCCGGCCCCAGATAGCGGTCGCCGTTCCACCAGTAGCTCGGGCAAGAGGTCGAACACGACGCGCACAGGATGCATTCATACAAACCGTCCAGCTTCTTGCGATCCTCGATCGACTGCTTCCACTCCTTGCCGGGGGTCGGCGACTTGGTCTGCAGATAGGGGTTAACGGACGCGTGCTGCGCATAGAAATGCGTCAGGTCCGGCACCAGATCCTTTACCACCGGCATATGCGGCAGCGGATAGATCGACACGTCGCCCTTGACCTCGTCGATGCCGAAGATGCAGGCCAGCTTGTTGCCGCCGTCGATCACCATCGCGCAGGACCCGCAGATCCCCTCGCGGCAGGACCGGCGGAAGGCCAGGGTCGGGTCAATCTCGGACTTGATCTTGATCAGCGCGTCCAGCATCATCGGGCCGCATTTGTCCAGATCGACGAAATAGGTGTCCAGACGCGGGTTCTCTCCGGTCTCGGGGTCCCACCGATAGATCTTGAACTTCTTGACGTTGGTTGCGCCCTCGGGCTTGGGCCAGGTCTTGCCGACCCGGATCTGGCTGTTCTTGGGCAGGGTGAACTGGACCATGGGGTAGCTCCTTTCAGAGAGTGCCTTCGGACGGCAAATGCGCCGTGAACAGGGGTTGCGAGCGGGCCACCAAATCGGCCACCCGGTCGCGGGCATGCGGGTTCAGCGCCAGCCCGTTCAGGCGGCGCAGAAATTCGGTCGCGCCGGGGCTCAGACGCTCCATCGCGCGGCTGTCCAGCAAAGGCAATGCGTCAAGACGCGCCTTGGGCACACCGGCCAGGGCCAGCAGCTGGCGTCCGGGCCGATCCGCATCGGATTCGTCCTCCAGACGCAGGCGGCTTACCCGGGCCGCGCCCAGCTCCGCCGACAGGCGGCGCATCAGGTCGCCCCAGCCCGGCAGCGCGGCGGTGCTGTCGCGAAACTGCGCCAGCGTCTCGGCATAGCCGTCGGTGCGGACCGCCTGCGCCCAGACCGAGGGCAGCCAGGCCGTCATCCGCCGCGTATAGACCGCGACATGGGGGGCGTAACCCCGCGCCTCGGCCCGCGCGACGATCAGCGACAGCATCTGCGGCAGCGCCGGAAACAGCCGCGTCTCGCCGCCATTGCCGGGCATGGCGCCGGCCAGGTTCTCGTGGCTGATGATCACGCCCCGCCCGTCGTCGGGCAGCGTGTCCAGAACGGCGTCAAACGCTGCGAACAGGCGGTCGCGATGCGCGTCATCCGGCGTCAGGCTGAAGGCGATGGCCGCGCGTCCCAGGGGCCGCATCGGCGTGCCCTCCTCGGGCGTGCGGACCACCAGCAGGTCGGACAGATCCCGTTCCGACCGGCGCAGAAAGCGTTGCAGGCTGGTCGTCCCGGTCTTCTGGACGCCGACATGCAAAAGCAGCGGGCGGCTCATCGGGTGCCCCGCCAGCCGGGCTGTTCGGCCAGGACGCGGGTCGGGGCCTGACCGGACCGGCGCTGGACACAGCTGCTGAACACGTCAGACGGGTCGCGCCCGCGCAGATAATCGCCGCCGATCTCGAGGTTGACGCTGCCATAGCCGCGCGTCCCCCCCGAGCCAGAGCCGATGCCCATCGCGACGCTGCCGCGCGGGCGCTCGGCCAGTTCGGCGTCACGCAGACAGCTCCGCTCGGCCTGGTCCACCGGGACCGGACCGCAGGCCGCCAGCACCGCAATCAGCGGCAGCAGGCCCATGCGAAGCATCCGCGCGATCATGGCGTCAGGCCGTGCGCGCCGCAGCGGCGATGCACTGCGTCGTGGCCGGCCGCGAGACGATGGCCGCCACGCTGTCGGCGGTGCCCGACGCGCCCGACCGCGACATCTGGGCGATGTCGATCAGCTCGGCCGTCGTGGCGTTGTTGACCACGCAGTCGGTATAGGGCGACACGTTGACGCCCGGCAGGCGGCGGCTCATCTCTCCGTCGACGACATTGCGCGCGACCTGACGCGAGGCGGCGTCAAGGATGGTCGGTGTGGGCGCGGTGGCCACGGGGGCGGAGGGCACGGCAGGCCCGGTCATGGGGACCGGGGCCACGCAGCCCGCCAGGGTGACGGCGGACAGGCCGAAAGCGGCGATGAGGTTGAAGCGCATCAATAAACCCTTTTCTTCGGAGCGATCTTTTGCAGGTCGATCCCGCCTTCCTCGGCCGTGGTAAGGGGCTCCAGGTGGACGGGGCGATAGGCCAGTTTAACCTTGTTCCCGTCGACCCAGGCAAGCGAATGCTTGCGCCAGTTGGCGTCATCCCGCTCAGGGTAATCCTCGTGCGCATGCGCGCCGCGGCTTTCCTTGCGCGCTTCGGCCGCCACGATGGTGGTCAGGGCGTTGGGCATCAGGTTCGTCAGCTCCAACGTTTCCATCAGGTCGGTGTTCCAGATCAAACCACGATCGGTCACTTTTATGTCGTCCATCTTGCCGGCAATGGACTCCATCTTGGCCATGCCCTCGGCCAAGGTCTTGTCGGTGCGGAAGACCGCGGCGTCCAGCTGCATGGTGCGCTGCATCTCGTTGCGCAGCTCGGCCGTGCCGGTGGTGCCGTTGGCGTGGCGCAGACCGTCGAACCGGTCCAGCGCGCGGTCCACCTCGGCCTGGTTGGTCGAGGGCACGGCACCCGCACGGTCCACGACCTCGCCGGCGCGGATCGCAGCGGCGCGGCCAAAGACCACCAGGTCGATCAGGCTGTTCGACCCCAGACGGTTCGCGCCATGCACCGAGGCGCAGCCCGCCTCGCCCACGGCCATCAGGCCCGGGAAGATCGCATCGGGGTTTTCCGGCGTCGGAGCAAGCACTTCGCCCCAATAGTTCGTCGGAATTCCACCCATGTTGTAATGCACGGTCGGGATGACCGGGATGGGCGCACGGGTCACGTCGACGCCCGCAAAGATCTTGGCGGATTCGGAGATGCCTGGCAGGCGCTCATGCAGCGTTTCGGGCGGCAGGTGCATCAGGTTCAGGAAGATGTGGTCCTTGTCACCGCCCACGCCGCGACCCTCACGGATCTCCAGCGTCATGCAGCGCGAAACCACGTCGCGGCTGGCCAGATCCTTGTAGGTCGGCGCGTACCGCTCCATGAAGCGCTCGCCCTCGGAGTTGGTCAGATAACCGCCCTCGCCCCGCGCACCTTCGGTGATCAGGCAGCCCGAGCCATAGATGCCGGTCGGGTGGAACTGCACGAACTCCATGTCCTGCAGGGGCAGGCCCGCGCGGGCGACCATGCCGCCGCCGTCGCCGGTGCAGGTATGGGCGCTGGTCGCGCTGAAATAGGCGCGGCCATAGCCGCCCGTCGCCAGCACCACCATCTTGGCGTTGAAGACGTGCATCGTGCCGTCGTCCAGCTTCCAGCAGACGACGCCGGTGCAGCGGCCATCGGTGATGATCAGGTCCAGCGCGAAATATTCAATGAAGAACTCCGCGTTGTTCTTCAGCGACTGCCCATACAGCGTGTGCAGGATGGCGTGGCCGGTGCGGTCGGCCGCGGCGCAGGTGCGCTGGACCGGGGGACCTTCGCCATATTCGGTGGTGTGGCCGCCGAAGGGGCGCTGATAGATGCGGCCATCCTCGGTGCGCGAGAACGGCACGCCGTAATGCTCCAGCTCATAGACGGCCTTGGGGGCCTCGCGCGCCAGGTATTCCATGGCGTCGGTGTCGCCCAGCCAGTCCGACCCCTTGACGGTGTCGTACATGTGCCACTGCCAGCTGTCGGGGCCCATGTTGGACAGCGAAGCGGCGATGCCACCCTGGGCTGCGACGGTGTGCGAGCGGGTCGGGAACACCTTGGTCACGCAGGCGGTGCGCAGCCCCTGTTCGGCCATGCCGAGCGTCGCGCGCAGACCTGCGCCACCGGCCCCGACAACGACCACATCATAGTCATGAACGGTTGTTTGGTAAGCTGCCATGTCGTCCTCAGATCGCGGGAAGGGTGAAGGCCATCTTGGCCAGCGCAAAGACGGCGGCCGCGATCACGCCCCAGCCAAAGATCGCGATGGCGACCATGGTCAGCTGCTGGGCGGTGCCGTGAACATAGTCGGCAATCGCGCCGCCCTGCGATCCCTTGATGAAATGGATCATGCCCACGATGATGAACAGCGCGGTGATGATGCCGGGAAAGGGCCTGCCGAAATGGGCCACGACCTGATCCTGGGGTAGGCCGATGGCGCCGCCCACGGCGATCAGGAACAGCGGCGTCAGCACGATCAGCGCATAGCTGCTCATCGTGATGTTCCAGTGATGCGCGGTGCCGGCGCGGGCCGAGCCCAGCCCTTGGGCGGCCTTGCGGGGGGTGATGTAACGCATGATGCCCTCAGCCGATGAAGAAGATGATCAGGCTCAGCACGGTCAGCGCGACCGAACCGATGATGATGCCCCAGGAGGCGCGCTTGGCGTCCTCGATCTCCAGGCCCATGCCGTTGTCGTAGAACAGGTGGCGCACGCCGGACAGCGCATGGAACCACAGTGCCCAGGTCGAGGCGGTCATGATCAGGAAGCCCAGCCACGACCGCAGCACCCAATCGGCGGTCGCGAAGGCGCCGGGGCTGGTGACGGCGGCGACCAGCCACCAGACCAGCAGCAGGATGCCCGCGGACAGCGCATGTCCGGTGATGCGCGTCAGGATCGAGGTGATCGCCGGCAGCGGCAGGCGATAGACCTGAAGATGGGGGGAAAGGGGCCGGTTACCCCGGTTCACGTCGGCCATCGGCGGCCCTCCTTTGTCGGTTCTCAGTGTCCCGTCGCAGGTTCCCTGGACCGAAGGCCGGGCTTGCCGCGAGGGCTGGCGATTGGTGCCGTTCTTGACCCGTTAGATGCCATCTGTCATCCGCAGATACCACCCCGCGCGCCGAAATGCCGCGGAATTGGCGCTTTGTGATCACACTTGCCGCAGCTGTGATCACAAGTAACCATTCCCGTCCCGCATGCCCTTGACCTGTTAGCGCAAAAGCCCGTCATGCGCCGGACAAGGCAGGCCCGCGCCGCGACTCGGGGCCGCGATCACAGGGCGGTCAGACCGGCATCAGCGCCCAGTAATCCAGATCCAGCAGCACCTCGGGGCTGTATTTGCCGTCGGCGCTGCGCAGGGTGCCCGCCGTGCCGCCGTCGCGCATGGCGACCAGCCGCAGGCGGATCGCGCCGATGCCCGGTGCGCTGGTCGGTGCGCGGTCCAGAACCTCGGACCAGGCGCGGACGGTGTCGCCCGCAAAGCACGGATTGGCATGCGCGCCGCCGTTCAGCGCCACGATCATCTGCGCATTGGCCAGTCCGTTGAAGGACAGCGCGCGGGCCAGGCTGATGACATGACCGCCATAGATCAGCCGCCGCCCGTCGGGACGATGGGTGGCGTCGAAATGCACCTTGGCGGTGTTCTGCCACAGGCGGGTGGCCAGCATATGCTCGGCCTCCTCGATGGTGACGGCGTCGACATGGTCGATGATCTCGCCCGCGGCATAATCGCCCCACCGATGCGGTTCCCCTGCCAAATCAAAGTCATAGTCGACAAAATTCAACCCCTCGGGCACGATCAGGTCGGCCGGATCGACCACTGATGCCACGTCCGGCACCACAGGCTCGGGCGCCGCCGAGGCCGCGTCGCGCTTCCTGACCATCACCCACCGGACATAGTCCAGCACGACCTCATCCGACTGGTTCAACCCTTGGGTGCGCACCCAGACCACGCCCGACTGGCCGTTAGAATTCTGGCGCAGGCCGATCACCTGGCTTTCGGCGCGCAGCGTGTCGCCCGGCCAGACCGGGCGCAGCCAGCGTCCCTGCGCATAGCCCAGATTGGCCACCGCGTTCAGGCTGACATCGGGGACGGTCTTTCCAAAGACGGTGTGAAAGGCCAGCAGATCGTCCAGCGGCGATCCGTCCAGCCCGCAGGAGATCGCGAAATCATCCGACGAATACAGCGCATGCCGTGCGGGGTACAGCGCGTGATACAGCGCGCGTTCCCCCTCCGCGACGGTGCGCGGCACCGCGTGACGGATGGTCTGGCCGACCGTGTAATCCTCAAAGAACCGTCCGGGGTTCGTCTTGGTCATTGCTGTCCCAGCTTCATGTCGGGGTGATAATCGGCCTCGATTTCCTTGGTAACGGCCTGGGCCATGCGCATGACGCCCTTGGCCGGGTCATGGGCCATGGACGGGCTGCCATGCAGCGACCAGCCCTTGGACAGGGCCTCGCTGACGCGGTGGCAGAACTGCGACGTGTCGTCATCGGTGATGCAGCGATAGATCAGGGGCATGTCAGGCTCCTCCAAAGGGCCAGGGGCCGATCCAGCCGTGGATCAGGCCGATGACGCCCATGACGATGATGGCGCCAAAGACGGCCATCGCCTCCTTGCGGGCGGGAAAAGGCCCGGTCGGGCGGACCCAGGGGCTGGCGCGATTGATCGCCACCATCTCGACAAAGGCCCAGGCCAACAGGCCGCCGAACAGGATGATCGACGGCGTGTCGCCATTGACCAGCAGATGCGCGCCCGCCCACAGGGCAAAGCCCCACAGCATCGGGTGGCGGGTATGGGCGGTCACGCGGGTCTTCATGCCGCTGGCCGCGAACAGGTAGATGCCGACCAGGACCAACAGGTTGTTGATGCCCACCAGGGCCGCGTTGGGCCCCCAGAAGAACGCGCCCTCTGCGCCGCGATAGCCGATGACCATCAGGATGATCGACAAGACCAGCAGGCCGGTGACCATCCCCTTGCCGCGTTCGCCCATCGAGGCGCGGCTGGCCGGGGCCATCCGCTTGTAGAGATGCGCAGCCCACCACAGGGCCACGCCTAGGATCAGGATCAGCATCTGGCTTTCCTCTCGCTGGAGCTTGTGGCGCGCAGACTGCCCTTATTGCGCCATGGCCGCAATCGCCTGCGCGCGGTCCAGCGTCTGGCGCGCGGTGGCGACATGCAGGTTCTCGACGATGCGGCCGTCGACCACGGCCACGCCCTTTCCCTCGGCGGTGGCGGCGTCAAAGGCCTCGATCTGCCGGCGGGCCAGGGCGACCTCCTCCTCGGTGGGCGCAAAGGCGGCGTTGGTGATCTCCAGCTGGGCAGGATGGATCAGGGTCTTGCCGTCGAACCCCATGTCGCGGCCCTGTCCGCATTCGGCGCGCAGACCGTCCTCATCCTTGAACGCGTTGAAGACGCCGTCCACGATCACCACCCCATGCGCCTTGGCCGCCAGCAGGCACAGCCCCAACCCGGCCATCATCGGCAGGCGATCCGCGCGAAAGCGGCTGCCCAGATCCTTGGCCAGGTCGTTGGTGCCCATTACCATCCCCGCCAGCCGCGGATGGGCGGCAATGGCGGCGGCGTTCAGCATGCCCAGGGGCGTCTCCATCATCGCCCAGAGCGGCGTGTCGGGGATCAGCGCGGCCACACGGCCCAGGTCGCCGGGGCCGTCCACCTTGGGGATCAGCACCGCGTCGATGTCCAGCCCGGCGCAGGCGCGGGCGTCATCGGCGCCCCATTCCGTGGACAGCGCGTTGATGCGCACGATCCGGGCGCGCGGGCCGTAATCCTGCGTCAGGGCCTGGGCCAGCGCGTCGCGCGCGGCGGCCTTGGCGTCGGGGGCCACGGCATCCTCCAGATCAAAGATGATCGCGTCGGCGGGCAGGCCGCGCGCCTTGTCCATCGCGCGGGCATTGGCGGCGGGAATATACAGGACCGAGCGGTAGGGGCGGGCCATGGGGAAACCTCCGGGCAACAATCTTGCGCCTTGGTGCCGCGCCGCGCCACATATGGCAAGTGCAAAATGCCGCGCCGCAGAAATCAGCCGCGCAGCCCCTGCCAGATCAGGCGCAGCGACACTGCCAGCAGCCCCCAGGTGATCAGCCGATAGAACAGTGCAGCGGGGATGATCCGCACCAGCCGCAGCCCGATCCAGACCGCGGCCAGCGAGACCGGCATCAGCACCGCCGCCGTCGCCAGATTGGCCGGCGACAGCTGGCCAAGCGCTGCATAGGGCACCAGCTTGACCAGGTTGCCGATGGCAAAGAACCAGGTCGTCGTGCCCGCATAGACCAGCGGCGACAGGCGCAAGGGTTGGGCATAGACCTGCCACAAGGGCGCGCCGGAATGGCTGACGAAACTGGTATAGCCCGCAAGCCCGCCCCAGATCGTCGCGGCCCTGCCCCGCGGCGGGCGGGGTGCCGCATCCAGCGCCGGGCGGATCAGCGCGTTCAGCGCGAATCCCAGCCCGATCACCCCCACGATCAGCGTGACGCCCCAGACCGGCACGATGCTGGCCGTGGCCCAGCCCACCGCGATCCCCGCCATCGCACCGGGCAGCGCCAGCATCAGCACGCGCCGGTCCAGATTGCGTCGGAACGCCATCAGCCCGCCCATGTCCGAGACCACATAGATCGGCAGCAGCAGCCCCGCCGCCTGCACCGGCGACATGACCAGCGACATCAGCGGCACGCTGATGATGCCCACCATCGCCAGACCGCCCTTGGACAGGCCCACCGCAAAGGCCGACAGCACGGCCAGCGCCCATCCCGCCTGCGACAATTCCAGCATGGGCCCCTCCCTGCACGACGTGCAATCTGTGGCGCGGGCGGGCGATGAAGACAAGTGTTAGCACAACCATGCCTCTGCGGCTGTGGGACCATCTTGCGATTCCTTGCGCGACCGCTTACCCCTGCCGCAACTTTTCACCACCCAATCGGAGGTTATCCATGGCCCGACCCAAAATCGCACTGATCGGTGCGGGGCAGATCGGCGGCACGCTGGCGCATCTGGCCGCGATGAAGGAACTGGGCGACGTCGTCCTGTTCGACATCTCGGAAGGCACGCCGCAGGGCAAGGCGCTGGACATCGCGCAATCGGGCCCGTCCGAAGGGTTCGACGCCCGCATGAAGGGCGCCAACGATTACGCCGACATCGCCGGCGCCGATGTCTGCATCGTCACCGCAGGCGTCCCGCGCAAGCCGGGGATGAGCCGCGACGACCTGCTGGGCATCAACCTCAAGGTCATGAAATCCGTGGGCGAGGGCATTGCCAAGCACGCCCCCGATGCCTTCGTGATCTGCATCACCAACCCGCTGGACGCGATGGTCTGGGCACTGCGCGAGTTCAGCGGCCTGCCCCACAACAAGGTCTGCGGCATGGCCGGCGTGCTGGATTCGGCACGCTTCCGCCATTTCCTGTCGCTGGAGTTCAACGTGTCGATGCGCGACGTGACGGCCTTTGTGCTGGGCGGGCATGGCGACACCATGGTGCCGCTGACCCGCTATTCGACCGTGGCGGGCATCCCGCTGCCCGACCTGGTCAAGATGGGCTGGACCACGCAGGAGAAGCTGGACGCCATCGTTCAGCGCACCCGCGACGGCGGCGCCGAGATCGTCGGCCTGCTGAAGACCGGGTCGGCCTTCTACGCCCCCGCGACCAGCGCGATCGAGATGGCCGAGGCCTATCTGAAGGACCAGAAGCGCGTCCTGCCCTGCGCGGCGCATGTGGACGGCGCCTATGGCCTCAAGGGGATGTATGTCGGCGTGCCGACCGTGATCGGCGCCGGTGGCGTGGAAAAGATCATCGACATCAAGCTGGACAACGCCGAACAGGCGATGATGGACAAATCGGTCGAGGCCGTGAAGGGCCTGGTCGAGGCGTGCAAGGGCATCGACCCCTCGCTGGCCTGATCGCCGCTTGCCGAAGCCGGGGACGGCGCGCCATGATCGGCGCGCCGTTTCCATTTCGGGGTTCCCATGCGTCGCCTGCTTGCCGCCCTGCTGCTGACCGCCTGCCCCGCCGGGGCGCAGGAGGTGTCAGATCTGATCGCCCGTGACGGCCTGTCGGGCGCCCGCGCCGCGCTGGAGGCGCAGGTCCCTGCCCCGGATCGCGACCTGGCGCTGGCCACCACGCGGTTTCTGGGCGGAATCGAGGCCGCGTTCCATGCCCGCCACCGCATCGGCGCGACCGATCCGCTGGTGCCGCTGCCGCTGCTGGGGGCAAGCCTGCCGCCGAACCCCGACCCGCAGCCGATGACTGCCGATTTCATCACCGCGATGATGCGCGATCTGTCGGTCGCCATGCAGGACACGCGCGACGCCCTGCCCGACGCGCCCGCCACGCTGATCCTGGACCTGCGCGACCTGTGGCTGGACGTGGATGGCGACGGCACGCGCGGCGCGGGCGAGGATCTGATCGCGCTGGCCGCCCTGCCCCCGCCCGAGGGCGGCGCCCAGATCCGCTTTGACGGCGCCGACATCCACTGGCTGCGCGCCTATACCCACCTGATCGAGGGGGTCGCGACGCTGATCCTGGCCTTTGATCCCGAACCGGCACTGGCGGGGCGCATCGCGTTGGACGCAGCGCTGGCCGACCAATTCGCCCAACCGCCCGGCCAGATGGCCCGTGCGCCGACTTTCGACAGTCAGGCGCAGGCCTTTGGCCCGGTGCTGGACCGCATCGCCGTGGTCCTGCAGACCCTGCGCCAGCAGCCCGACCCCGCCCTGACGCGGGCGGCGGGCGATCACCTGCGCGCGATGGTCGCCGCCAACCGCCTGTTCTGGGCCGAGGTCGCGCAGGAGACCGACAACGACCGCGAATGGATCCCGAACGAGGCCCAGGACGCGGCCCTGGGGTTCGATCTGCCGCCCGGCACCGGGCCGCTGTGGCTGTCGATCCTGGAGGAGGTCGATCAGGCGCTGGAGGGGCGCATGCTGATCCCGCATTGGCGCATGGCGCCCGGGCATGGCGTCGATCTGGCGATGTGGCTGGACGATCCGCGTCCGGTCGATGTGATCGACTGGCTGCAGGGCAGCGCCGCCCTGCCCTATGCACGCCCTGGCCTCACGGTCGGGCGCGACAATTGGGACCGGTTCGTGGACAGCCTTGGCGGGCGCGCGGGGCTTTACATGCTGCTGTTGAACTAGGGTCGGGGCGGCGAATCAACCTGCTTGCGCTATCGCCCGCGGGGTTTGTGATCACAGGAAATCAGGGCGTGATCACATTCGGCGTCTTCCCGCCGGTTTTGGGCATTTTAAAGGGATTTCGTTTCTGTGTGCTGCTGCATCATGTCACAAGGCCCCCAAATCTGTCGAACCGAACGAGGGGGTCGCGATGAACATTCACGAATACCAGGCCAAGGCGCTGCTGCGTCAATACGGCGCACCGGTCAGCGAGGGCCGCATCGTGATGAAGGCCGACGAGGCCAAGACCTGCGCCAGCGAGATGGACGGCCCGCTGTGGGTCGTCAAGGCGCAGATCCATGCCGGTGGCCGTGGCAAGGGCCACTTCACCGAGGCTGCGGCCGGCGAGAAGGGCGGCGTCCGCCTGGCCAAGTCCGTCGAAGAGGCCGAGGAGCTGACCCGCCAGATGCTGGGCCGCACGCTGGTCACGCACCAGACCGGACCGGCCGGCAAGCAGGTCAATCGCATCTATATCGAGGATGGCAGCGACATCGCGCGCGAGCTGTACCTGGCGCTGCTGGTCGACCGCCAGACCTCGCGCGTCAGCTTTGTCGCCTCGACCGAGGGCGGCATGGACATCGAGGAAGTGGCCGAGCACACCCCCGAAAAGATCGTCAGCTTCAGCGTCGATCCGGCGTCCGGCCTGTCGGACTTCCACGGCCGCCGCGTGGCCTTTGCCCTGGGCCTGGAAGGCGCGCAGGTCAAGCAATGCGTGGCCCTGGTCAAGAACCTGTATCGCATGTTCATCGACAAAGACATGGAGATGCTGGAGATCAACCCGCTGATCGTCACGCCCGAAGGCCAAATCAAGTGCCTGGACGCCAAGATGGGCTTTGACAACAACGCGCTGTATCGCCAGCCCGACATCATGGCCCTGCGCGACGAAACCGAGGAGGACAGCAAGGAGCTGGCCGCCTCCAAGTTCGACCTGAACTACATCGCGCTGGACGGCGAGATCGGCTGCATGGTCAACGGCGCCGGTCTGGCGATGGCCACGATGGACATCATCAAGCTGTTCGGCGCCGAGCCCGCCAACTTCCTGGATGTCGGCGGCGGCGCCACGACCGAGAAGGTCACCGAGGCGTTCAAGATCATCACCAGCGACCCGAACGTCAAAGGCATCCTGGTCAACATCTTCGGCGGCATCATGCGCTGCGACATCATCGCGGAAGGCATCATCGCCGCCGTGAAAGAGGTCGGCCTGCAGGTCCCACTGGTCGTGCGACTGGAAGGCACCAACGTCGAGCTGGGCAAAGAGATCATCGCCAACAGCGGCCTGAATGTGATCGCGGCCGACGACCTCAAGGACGGCGCCGAGAAGATCGTGAAAGCGGTCAAGGGCTGATCCATCCGGGCGCGCGGGACACGCGCGCCCTCCTCTGGAACATCGCGGTGCATGGGCGCCGCTTACGCAAGGAGGCCATGATGGCCGTTCTCGTTGACAAGAATACCAAAGTCATCTGCCAGGGGATCACCGGATCCCAGGGCACCTTCCACACCGAACAGGCGATCGCCTATGGCACGCGGATGGTCGGTGGCGTGACGCCGGGCAAGGGTGGCACGGATCACCTGGGCATGCCCGTCTTCAACTCGGTCCACGAGGCCGTGGCCGTGACCGGCGCGAATGCGTCCGTGATCTATGTTCCGCCCCCGTTCGCGGCGGATTCGATCCTGGAGGCCATCGACGCCGAGGTTCCGCTGATCGTCTGCATCACCGAGGGCATCCCGGTGCTGGACATGATGCGCGTCAAGCGCGCCCTGGCCGGGTCGCAGTCGCGCCTGATCGGGCCGAACTGCCCCGGCATCATGACCCCCGACGAATGCAAGATCGGCATCATGCCGGGCAGCATCTTCCGTCGCGGATCGGTCGGCGTCGTGTCGCGTTCGGGCACCCTGACCTATGAGGCCGTCAAGCAGACGTCCGATGTGGGTCTGGGCCAGTCCAGCGCGGTCGGCATCGGCGGCGACCCGATCAAGGGGATGGAGCATATCGACGTGCTGCGCCTGTTCCTGGAGGACCCCGAGACCGAATCGATCATCATGATCGGCGAGATCGGCGGTTCCGCCGAGGAAGAGGCCGCCGAGTTCCTGGCCGAGCAGAAGCGCAAGGGGATCTGGAAGCCCACCGCTGGCTTCATCGCGGGTCGCACCGCACCTCCGGGCCGTCGCATGGGCCATGCCGGCGCGATCGTGTCGGGCGGCAAGGGCGATGCGGAATCCAAGATCGAGGCCATGAAGAAGGCCGGCATCATCGTCGCGGACAGCCCCGCGGGCCTGGGCGAGGCCGTTCTGAAGGCGATCAAGGGTTGATGATTTGAACCCGCGTCCCCGATGCTTATGTATCGGGGATGCGATACCGTGACGGAGGACCAGCCACAGTGACCGCTCAGCGCGCCCCCGAGCCGCAGCCTTGCCGGACGCGCCTTGCGGCCCGGCGGGGTGTCCCGCTGTCGCTGGTGGCCCTTCTGTCGCTGACGGCATGCGGCAGCCGCATGACGGACGACATCCTGCCCGGCGGCATCCCGGCCCGCACCGACCTGCATCAGGCCAGCGGGCTGCCGCCCGCCTCGGTCCGCACGGTCGCGCGCCGGGATTTCGGCTGGCGGGGCATCTATCATGCCGAGAGCCGCGCCGCCGTCGCCCTGTGCGGGCTGGAGCGGCGCGCACCCCTGCGCATCGTGCAGCAGCCCCGCCTCGACCCCTTCGCCGATCCCGGCGCCCGCATCTTCGACATCTACTGCGCCTGATTTAACCCATCCTTGCCCTGAACGGGGACCAGCCATGACCGAACAGCCGAAAAACACCGAATTCCACGATTCCTCGTTCCTGCAGGGCCATAACGCGGCCTATGTCGAACAGCTGTATGGCCAGTGGGCCAAGGACGCAGGCGCGGTCGATCAGGCCTGGGACGCGTTCTTCCGCGCCTTGGGCGATGACAGCGCCGATGCGACCGCCGCGGCCGAGGGTGCCAGCTGGAAGCGCGCCGACTGGCCGCCCGCGGCCACCGACGACACCACCGCCGCGCTGACCGGCGAATGGCCCAGTGCCGCCAAGGGCGATGGCGCCGCCGCGATGAAGAAGATCGCCGCCAAGGCCGAGGAAAAGGGCGTGCCCCTGAACGAGGGCCAGATGCGTCAGGCGGTGCTGGACAGCATCCGCGCGCTGATGCTGATCCGCGCCTTCCGCATCCGGGGTCACCTGCACGCGAATCTGGACCCGCTTGGCCTGCGCGACGTGCCCGATCACGGAGAGCTGAACCCCGCGACCTACGGGTTCGGCCCCGCCGACATGGACCGCCCGATCTTCATCGACAACGTGCTGGGCCTTGAGGTCGCGTCGATCCGCCAGATCACCGAGCTGATGACCCGCACCTATTGCGGCACCTTTGCGCTGCAATACATGCATATCTCGAACCCCGAGGAAGCCGCTTGGCTGAAGGAGCGGATCGAGGGCTATGGCAAGGAGATCGCGTTCACCCGCGAAGGGCGCCGCGCCATCCTGAACAAGCTGGTCGAGGCCGAGGGCTTTGAGAAGTTCCTGCATGTGAAATACATGGGGACCAAGCGTTTCGGCCTGGACGGCGGCGAGGCGCTGATCCCCGCGATGGAACAGATCATCAAGCGCGGCGGCGCGCTTGGCGTGAAGGAGATCGTGTTCGGCATGCCGCATCGCGGTCGCCTGTCGGTGCTGGCCAACGTGCTGTCGAAACCTTATCGCGCCATCTTCCACGAATTCCAGGGTGGCAGCTTCAAGCCTGAGGATGTCGACGGGTCGGGCGACGTGAAATATCACCTGGGCGCCAGTGCCGACCGCGAGTTCGACGGCAACACCGTCCACCTGTCGCTGACCGCCAACCCCAGCCACCTGGAGGCCGTCAACCCGGTCGTGCTGGGCAAGGCGCGCGCCAAGAGCGACCAACTGGGCGACACCACCGACCGCAGCTCGGTCCTGCCGATCCTGCTGCATGGCGACGCGGCCTTTGCGGGTCAGGGCGTCGTGGCCGAATGCCTGCAGCTGTCGGGCATTCGCGGTCACCGCACCGGCGGTTGCATCCATATTGTGGTGAACAACCAGATCGGTTTCACCACCGCGCCGCATTTCAGCCGCACCTCGCCCTATCCGACCGATATCGCGCTGATGGTCGAGGCGCCGATCTTCCACGTGAACGGCGATGACCCCGAGGCAGTCGTCCATGCCGCCCGCGTGGCGATCGAGTTCCGCCAGAAGTTCCGCAAGGACGTGGTTCTGGACATCATCTGCTATCGCCGCTTTGGTCACAACGAAGGCGACGAGCCGATGTTCACCAACCCGGCCATGTACACCAAGATCAAGGCGCAGAAGACCACGCTGCAGCTGTATACCGAGCGTCTGGTCGCCGACGGGCTGATCCCCGAGGGCGAGATCGAGGACATGAAGGCCGCCTTCCAGGCGCATCTGAACGAAGAGTTCGAGATCGGCAAGAACTACAAGCCGAACAAGGCCGACTGGTTGGATGGCAAGTGGTCGGGCATGAACCGCGAGGGCACGGACTACGTCGCCGGCGAGACCGGCATCGCCCCCGAGGTGATGACCCAGGTCGGTCGCGCGCTGACGCAGGCGCCCGACGGTTTGACGCTGCACAAGACGGTCGGACGTCTGCTGGAGGCGAAGAAGCAGATGTTCGAGACCGGCGAGGGCTTTGATTGGGCCACCGCCGAGGCGCTGGCCTTTGGTTCGCTGGTGGCCGAGGGGCATGGCGTGCGTCTGTCGGGTCAGGACAGCACCCGCGGCACGTTCAGCCAGCGGCATTCGGCCTTCATCGACCAGAAGTCCGAGGACCGCTATTACCCGCTGAACAACATCGCCGAGGGTCAGGCCCGCTATGAGGTCATCGACAGCATGCTGTCGGAATACGCGGTGCTGGGCTTTGAATACGGCTATTCGCTGGCCGAGCCCAACACGCTGACCCTGTGGGAGGCGCAGTTCGGCGATTTTGCCAACGGCGCGCAGATCATGTTCGACCAGTTCATCTCGTCCGGCGAGAAGAAATGGCTGCGCATGTCCGGCCTGGTGATGCTGCTGCCGCACGGCTTCGAGGGTCAGGGCCCCGAGCACAGCTCGGCCCGTCTGGAGCGGTTCCTGCAGCAATGCGCCGAGGACAACTGGATCGTCGCGAACTGCACCACGCCCGCGAACTATTTCCACATCCTGCGCCGGCAGATCCATCGCGGCTTCCGCAAGCCGCTGGTGCTGATGACGCCGAAATCGTTGCTGCGCCACCCGCTGGCGATCAGCAATGCCGAGGAGTTCCAGGCGGGCAGCACCTTCCACCGCGTGCTTTGGGACGATGCGCAGCGCGGTCGCTCGGCCACCAAGCTGGTGGCGGACGACCAGATCAAGCGCGTCGTGGTCTGTTCGGGCAAGGTCTATTACGACCTGCTGAAGGCCCGCGACGAGGCCGGGATCACCGACACCTATCTGCTGCGCCTGGAGCAGTTCTATCCCTTCCCGGCACAGTCGATGGTCAAGGAGCTGGGCCGCTTCAAGCAGGCCGAGATCGTCTGGTGCCAGGAGGAGCCCAAGAACCAGGGTGGCTGGACCTTTGTCGAGCCCTATCTGGAATGGGTGCTGGAACGGCTGGGTGCCAAGCACACGCGGCCGCGCTATGCGGGCCGGAACGCGGCGGCCTCGGTCGCGACGGGCCTGGCCTCGCGCCACAAGGCCGAACAAGAGGCGCTGGTCGCCACCGCTCTGAACCTCGAAGGATGATCCGATGACCACCGAAGTCCGCGTGCCCGCCCTGGGCGAATCCGTCACCGAGGCCACGATCGCCACCTGGTTCAAGAAGCCCGGGGACCGCGTCGAGGTCGACGAGATGCTGTGCGAGCTGGAGACCGACAAGGTCACCGTCGAGGTGCCCAGCCCCGTTGCCGGCACCTTGGCCGAGATCGTCGCCGCCGAAGGCGAGACGGTCGGCCCCGATGCGCTGCTGGCGCAGATCAGCGAGGGTGGCGAAGCCGCCGCCCCGAAACCCGCAAAGGCCGAGGAAAAGGCCGAAAAGACCGAGGAACAGACGACAATGACCGGCAATTCCGTGGACGTGATGGTCCCGTCCCTGGGCGAGAGCGTGACCGAGGCCACCGTGGCCACCTGGTTCAAGAAGCCCGGCGACCGCGTCGAGGCCGACGAGATGCTGTGCGAGCTGGAGACCGACAAGGTCTCGGTCGAGGTCCCGGCCCCCGCCGCGGGCGTCCTGGCCGAGATCCTGGCCGAGGAAGGCGCGACCGTCGATGCCAAGGCCCGTCTGGCGATCATCACCGAAGGCGCCGCCGGTTCCGCGGCCCCCAAGGCGTCGGATGCCCAGGAGACCGTGCTGAAGAACGCAGGCCCCGAGGAGACCCGCCTGCGCGACGTCGAGGACGCGCCCTCGGCCAAGAAGGCCATGGCGGAAAAGGGCGTCAGCCGCGACGACGTCCAAGGGTCGGGCCGCGACGGCCGCGTGATGAAGGAGGACGTCGCCAAGGCGCAGGCGCCCGCGCCGAAGCCCGCCGCCCCCCGCGCGCCCTCCAGCGCCGACGATGCGGGCCGCGAGGAGCGGGTCAAGATGACCCGCCTGCGCCAGACCATCGCGCGCCGCCTGAAGGACGCCCAGAACACCGCCGCGATGCTGACCACCTATAACGAGGCCGACATGTCCGGCGTCATGGGTCTGCGCAACGAGTACAAGGACGCCTTCGAGAAGAAGCACAAGGTCAAGCTGGGCTTCATGTCCTTCTTCGTGAAGGCCTGCTGCCACGCGCTGAAAGAGGTCCCCGAGGTCAATGCCGAGATCGACGGCACCGACGTGGTCTACAAGAACTTCGTCCATATGGGCGTCGCCGTGGGCACCCCCACCGGCCTGGTCGTCCCCGTCGTGCGCGACGCCGACCAGAAGAGCTTTGCCGAGATCGAGAAGGAGATCGGCGCACTGGGCATCAAGGGCCGCGACGGCAAGCTGTCCATGGCCGAGATGCAGGGCGGCACCTTCACCATCTCGAACGGCGGCGTCTACGGCTCGCTGATGTCCTCGCCGATCCTGAACCCCCCGCAATCGGGTATCCTGGGCATGCACAAGATCCAGGAGCGTCCCGTCGTCGTCGGCGGCCAGATCGTCATCCGTCCGATGATGTATCTGGCGCTGTCCTACGACCACCGCGTCGTGGACGGCAAGGGCGCCGTGACCTTCCTGGTCCGCGTCAAGGAGGCGCTGGAAGACCCGCGCCGCCTGCTGATGGATCTCTGATCCGCATGGGCGCGGGGGGTGCCGCCATCCCCCGCGCCAGGACCCGACCGGGCAGCCGGTCCCCCACCCCAAGGCCGTTTCCCATGCAGCTCATCATCCGCTACACCCATGCCGATCCCGCCACCTTCCGCACGGCCTTCGACGCCGATGCCGAGGATCGGGGCCGCAACGGCATGACGCTGCTGCAGCTGTGGCGCGAAGATGACGGCCATTCCTGGGCGCTGTTCCAGGTCGGCAACCCCCGCGCCGCCCGCGACTATCTGGACGGGGCCGCGGCGGTCTTTCACGCCCAGGCCGGCGTCAGCGCGACCGACGCGCATTTCGTGGAAACTGTCTGATGACCCCCGAACTGACCGCCCTGGCCCTTGCGGGACTGTTGCAAACCGGCCAGTTCGCCGCCTATTCGATCATGGCCCAACGCCAGGTCGGTCGCCGCGCGGCCATGAGCCCCCGCGACGGCGGGCAGGTCCAGCTGACCGGCATGGCAGGCCGACTGCAGCGCGCCTTCAACAACCATTTCGAGGGTCTGATCATGTTCACCCTCGCGGTGGTCGTGGTCACGCTTGGCCAGGCCGGGTCCACGCTGACCGCCATCTGTGCCTGGATCTACCTCGCGGCGCGCATCCTCTACATCCCGGCCTATCTGCTGGGCTGGGTGCCGGGCCGCTCGATCATCTGGATCACGGGCTTTGCCGCGACGGTGCTGATGATCCTTTCCGCCCTGATTTCTTCTTCATGAAAATATCCCGCGGGGGTGCGGGGGCGCGAAGCCCCCGCCTCTGCGGCCTGACCTAAAGGAACTGCCATGTATGATCTCATCGTGATCGGCGCCGGCCCCGGCGGCTATGTCTGTGCCATCCGCGCGGCCCAGCTGGGCCTGAAGGTCGGCGTGGTCGAGGGCCGCGAGACCCTGGGCGGGACCTGCCTGAACGTGGGCTGCATCCCCTCCAAGGCGCTTCTGCATGCCAGCCACATGCTGCACGAGGCGCATGAGAACTTTGAAAAAATGGGCCTGATGAACGCCCATGTCGATGTCGATTGGGACAAGATGCAGGCCTACAAGGCCGACACCGTCGCGGGCAACACCAAGGGCATCGAGTTCCTGTTCAAGAAGAACAAGATCGACTGGATCAAGGGCTGGGCCTCGATCCCCGGCGCGGGCAAGGTCCAGGTCGGCGACACCGTCCACGAAACCAAGACCATCGTCATCGCCACCGGATCGTCCCCTGCCGCGCTGAAGGGCGTCACCGTGGACAACGATGCCGGCGTCATCGTCGATTCGACCGGCGGCCTGGCCCTGCCCAAGATCCCGAAATCCATGGTCGTGATCGGCGCGGGCGTCATCGGGCTGGAGCTGGGCTCGGTCTATGCCCGCCTTGGCGCCGAGGTGACCGTGGTCGAATATCTGGACGTCATCACCCCCGGCATGGACGGCGAGGTGCAAAAGCAGTTCCAGAAGGTGCTGGCCAAGCAGGGCCTGAAATTCGTCATGGGTGCCGCCGTGAAATCGGCCGAGGCCCAGGACGGCCAGGCCACCGTCACCTATGCCCTGAAAAAGGACGACAGCGAACATCAGATCACAGCGGATGTGGTGCTGGTGGCGACCGGCCGCCGTCCGCATCTGGACGGGCTGGGCCTGGACGCTCTGGGCGTCGCCATGACCGATCGCGGCTTCGTCAAGGTCGACGACCACTGGGCCACCAGCGTCAAGGGCGTCTATGCCATCGGTGACGCGGTCCCCGGCCCGATGCTGGCCCACAAGGCCGAGGATGAGGGCATGGCCGTCGCCGAGGTCATCGCGAGCAAGCATGGTCATGTGAACTATGGCGTCATCCCTGGCGTCATCTACACCACCCCCGAGGTCGCCAATGTCGGCCTGACCGAGGAACAGGCCAAGGAGGGCGGGCGCAAGGTCAAGATCGGCAAGTTCCCCTTCATGGGCAATGCCCGTGCCAAGGCGCAGTTCCAGGGCGAGGGCTTTGTCAAGCTGATCGCGGATGCCGAGACCGACCGCATCCTGGGCTGCCACATCATCGGCCCGTCGGCGGGCGACCTGATCCACGAGGTCTGCGTGGCGATGGAGTTCGGCGCCTCGGCCGAGGATCTGGCCCTGACCTGCCACGCGCATCCGACCGTGTCCGAGGCCGTGCGCGAGGCGGCGCTGGCCTGCGGCGGCGGGGCGATCCATGCGTAAGATGCGCGCGGAGGCGGGGGCCCTGCCCCCGCACCACCAGCACGGTCCGGCACGGACGATCGGGCGGCGCGGGCTGCTGATCTCGGTCCTGGCGCTTGCGGCGTGTGGCGGCAACACCATGCGCTCGGGCGGGAACGGCCGGATCGGCGGTTCCGGCCTCTATCCGAACGAGACGCCCGAACTGCGCCAGCGCATCAACTACTGGTCGCGCCATTACGATGTGCCCAGCAGCCTGGTCCAGCGCGTGATCCTGCGCGAATCCAGCCATCGGCCGGAGGCGCGCAACGGGTCCTATTACGGGCTGATGCAGATCAATCCGACGACCGCGCGGACGATGGGCCATCGCGGGTCACCCGCGGCGCTGCTGGATGCGGACACGAACCTGCGCTATGGCGTGAAATACCTTCGCGGGGCGTGGATCGTCGCTGACGGCGACCCGGACGGTGCGATCAGCTGGTATTCGCGGGGCTATTACTACGAGGCGCGCCGTCGCGGCCTGCTGCGTGTCACCGGCCTGCGGGGCTGAACCACGCCAAACGCGGGCGATCAGCCCCCCGCGATGATGCGGACATAGTTCCGCGTCTCGCGATAGGGGGGGATGCCGCCATATTTCTGAACCGCGCCCGGCCCGGCGTTATAGGCGGCCAGCGCCAGCGTCCAGTTGCCGAACTGGTTGTACATCATCCGCAGATAGCGCGCGCCGCCATTCAGGTTCTGCACCGGATCGGTCGGGTTCACGCCCAGTTTCGCCGCCGTCCCCGGCATCAGCTGCGCCAGCCCCATCGCCCCCTTGTGCGAGCGTGCATTGGGGTTCCAGCCCGATTCCTGCTGGACCAGACGCAGGAACAGATCCTCCGGGATGCCGTGGCGTTGGGCGGCCTGACGGGCATGGGGCAGGTATTCGCTGCGCCGCCCGGTATAGCGGGGTATGTTGGGGGCCGTGTCCAGCACGACCTCCCGTTCGCGGGTGCCGGGCTGCAGCCGGGCCGAGGACTGGTATTGCGTCGACAGACGCGAATCCATCAGTCGGGTCTGGCGCGCGAACTGTTCAGCCCGCGATTTCGACGAGCTGCCCGACAGGCGCAGCCCCTGCGCCTCCACCGGCAGCGCCAGCGTCGAGATCAGCGCCACGCAAAACGTCGCCTTCAGGGTCTGGCCTAACCGCATCTTGTCCGCCCTCGTCCTTGTCCGCATCGGCCTGACGCCGCTTTTGAAGGGACTATACATCAAATCGGACCTGCTGCCAGCCACGGCGTCGGGCTGGGCAAGAACCCGCGCGCGCCCTTGCCCCGCCCCGTCGGACCGGGTTAGACCCGTGCAAACCGGCTCGATCCGGGCAGGCACATGAACCCCCGAACACACATGATCCAAGGAATCGTCACATGGCAGGCAGCGTCAACAAGGTCATCCTGATCGGCAATCTGGGCCGCGATCCGGAAATCCGCAGCTTTCAGAACGGCGGCAAGGTCGCCAACCTGCGCATCGCCACCTCCGAAACCTGGAAGGACCGCACCACCGGCGAGCGCAAGGAGCGGACCGAGTGGCACACCGTTGCCATCTTCAACGAGGGCCTGGTGGGCGTGGTCGAGCGCTATCTGAAAAAGGGCAGCAAGGTCTATGTCGAGGGCGCGCTGGAGACCCGCAAGTGGCAGGACCAGTCCGGCCAGGACCGCTATTCCACCGAGGTCGTGTTGCGCGGCATCGGCGGCACGCTGACCATGCTGGACGGTGCCAGCGGCGGTGGCGGCGGCATGGGCGGTGGCGGCACGGGTGGCGGTCGCGACAGCGGCGGCTATGAGGATTACAATCAGGGCGGCGGATCGCCCGCGCGCGGCGGCGGCAGCGGCGGCGGTGCCCCCAGTGGCGGACGGGCCGATTACGACGACGAGATCCCGTTCTGATCCGACGCGAATCACCCAAGGGGCGGCCGGTGGCCGCCCCNCCGCCCCTTTTTCATGCGCACGGCCGCGATGCGATCTTGCCGCGCGCCCGCCTTGTCTTGCCGCAAGTTGCGCGCCGCACCGGTTGGACTTTGCGAATGATCCTGCGCTTGCAATGCGTCCCACGGGGCGCTTTCTGAGGCGATCCAGGCGCGGCACGCCCGCGCCCCTTGCCACAGGAAGACATGCACATGGCACTCACTTTGACCGATCTGACCGCCCCGCAGGGGTTCCAGCGTCTGGTGCTGGCGCAGGACCCGCAGGCCGGGCTGCGGGCGCTGATCTGCCTGCATTCGACCGCGCTTGGCCCGGCGGCCGGCGGCTGCCGAATGTGGGCCTATCCCGATGACGAGGCCGCGATCCATGACGTGACGCGGCTGGCGCGCGGCATGACCTACAAGAACGCGATGGCGGGTCTTGGCCTGGGCGGCGGCAAGGCGGTGATCATTGGCGATGCGCGCACCGACAAGACGCCGGCGATGATGCGCGCCTTCGGGGTGGCGGTCGATGCGCTTGGCGGCACCTACTGGACGGCCGAGGATGTGGGCATCTCGCCCGCCGACATGGCCCATGCGGCCGAAGCGACGCGCTTTGCCGTAGGCCTGTCGGGCGCGTCGGGCGACCCATCGCCCTGGACTGCCGAGGGCGTGTTCCGCTGCCTGCGCGTGGGCGCGCGCCACGTTTTCGGCAGCGACGACCTGACGGGGCGGCGGGTGCTGGTGCAGGGCCTGGGCCATGTCGGCCTGTCGCTGGCCGAAAAGCTGGCGGCGGCGGGCGCGCGGCTGATACTGACCGATATCAACCAGCCCGCGCTGCAGGATGCCGCGACGCGCCTCGGCGCCCAGACCTGCGCCCCGGATCAGGTGTTCGACCAGCAGATCGACATCCTGGCCCCCTGCGCCCTGGGCGGCGTGCTGACCGATGACAGCGCGCAGGCGCTGACCGCGCGGCTGGTCTGCGGGGCCGCGAACAACCAACTGGCCCATGACGGCGTGGCCGATGCGCTGGCTGCGCGGGGCATCACCTACCTGCCCGACTATGTGGTCAATGCAGGCGGCATCATCAGCGTCGCCAGCGAGATCCACGGCCAACCGGACGCCTGGCGGCTGGACCGCCTGACCGCCATCGCGGGCCGCGTGGATCAGATGCTGGCCCGCGCCCGCGACACGGGCCGCCTGCCCGCGCAGGTCGCCGATGAGATGGTCGAGGCGATGCTCTCTCCCCGCCGCGCCGCCTGAGCAGGCTCCGGCGACAGCCAGCCGCGCAGGCCCCCTCGATGGGGGCCTGCGCGGCTTTCCGGGCCGGGACGGAATGCGCCCTCAGCGGGCATCGCGCAGCACCGAGGCCAGGACGCCGCCCTCGACCGCGTCGCTGACAAAGGCCTCGCCGATCCCGCGCGCCAGAACGAACCGCAGCTGCCCGTCCACGACCTTCTTGTCCTGCCCCATCAGCGCGATCAGGCCCGCATCATCCGGCAGATCGCCCGCAATCTCGGACAGCCGCGCGGGCATGCCCATCGCGCGCAGATGCGCCAGAACGCGGCTCGGCGCCTCCTGCGAACACAGGCCCATCCGCGCCGACAGATCAAAGGCCAGCGCACAGCCGATCGCCACCCCCTCGCCATGCAGCAGCCGGTCGGAATAGCCCGTCGCCGCCTCCAGCGCATGCCCGAAGGTGTGGCCCAGATTCAGCAGCGCGCGCTCGCCCTGCTCGGTCTCGTCGCGGGTGACGATGCCGGCCTTCATCGCGACCGACCGCGCCACCGCCTGCTGGCGCAGCGCCGGATCGCCGCGCAGGTCGGGCGCATGCGCCTCCAGCCAGGCAAAGAAATCCGCATCCCCCAGCAGCCCGTATTTGGCCACCTCGCCATAGCCCGACAGGAAATCGCGGGCACTCAGTGTGTCCAGAACGTCGATATCGGCCAGCACCAGCGAGGGCTGATGGAACGCGCCGATCAGGTTCTTGCCGCGCGGGCTGTTGATGCCGGTCTTGCCGCCCACGCTGCTGTCCACCTGCGACAAAAGCGTGGTGGGCAGCTGCACGAACCGCACGCCGCGCCGCAGGATCGCCGCCGCGAACCCCACCAGATCGCCGATCACGCCGCCGCCCAGGGCCAACACCACGTCGCGCCGCTCGACCTGCTGCTCCAGCAGCCATTCGACGCAGGCGGTCAGATGCGGCCAGCTTTTGGTGCCCTCTCCGGCAGGCAGGACCAGCGCCTCGCTGGCGATCCCCGCGTCCCGCAGCGCCGCCTGCAAAGCCGCCAGATGCAGCCCCGCCACCGTCGCATCCGTCACGATCGCCACGCGCGGCCGCGCCAGCAGCGGCGCGATCTCGGCGCCCGCGCGGGTCAGCAGGCCCTGGCCGATGCGCACGTCATAGGCGCGCGCGCCCAAGGGAACATGGACGGTGACGGGATCGGTCATGGGATCTCCTGGATCAAGTCGGGATGGGCGGCGCGCAGCTGCGTCAGCAGCCCGCCCGAGGTCGCCTCGATGCTGTCGCCCGCCTGCGACACGAATTCCGCATCGGCCAGCGCATAGACGGGGCCCCGCTCCTCCAGCAGGCGCAGCAGCGTGCCCTTGGGGTCGGCGGTCTGCAGCAGCGGCCGGGTGGGGCGCTGGCGGACGCGCATCCACAGCGTCTCGGGCGAACAGTTCAGCCAGACGGAGAGCCCGCGCGCCCCGACGATCTGCCGGTTCTCGGGGCGCATCCAGGCGCCCCCGCCCGTCGAGATGACGCCCGGCGGCCCGGCCAAGAGGCGGCCCAGGACCTGGGATTCACGGGCGCGAAAGAACGCCTCGCCGTCGCGGGCGAAGATCTCGGTGATGGACATCGCGGCGGCGGCCTCGATCTCGGCGTCGGAATCCTTGAACGGCACGCGCAGGCGGCGGGCCAGGTCCAGGCCGATGGCGGTCTTTCCGGCCCCCATCATCCCGATCAGCACGATATGGCGCGTCAGCACCCTGGTCATTCGGCCTCCCCGGCGGTCGACCGCCGTCAATCGGGTGACTGAATGACGTGATCTTTCGGAAATTGCCATATATATTCGCCAGCAGCCGGCCCAAGACCGGCAATGAACCAACGAACACGGTCGAGCAAAAGGCGAATGCAATGCGGATGTTGAAACTGCTGGTGGTGCTGATTCTGGCGGGCCTGATCGGCTTGGCGGGCTATGCCTATTTCGGCGACATGGCCCCCACCCGTCAGGAAGTGCGCAGCCCCCTGCAACTGAACGCCCCCACCGCCGCAGAACCGGCCCCCGCGACCGATGGCAACTGACATCCGACCCGTTCTGGCCCTGGGACTGGCGCTGCTGCCCGCCCTGGGCGGCGCGCAGCAGCAGCCGCTGTCGGCCAGCGACTGGCTGTCGGGCAGCGTGCGCGGCCCCGCGCGCGAAAGCTCGGCCTGGCGTCCGGGCGATATCCCGCCCCCTCGTCCCGGCGCGCGCCCGCAAGCGGTCGCGACCAGCGGCGCGGTCGGTCCCGTGCAGGTCACGCGCCTGGATCAGGGCGACCCCGACCAGACCGGCACGCAAAGCCCGCGCCGCGCGGGCCTGCCCGTCGATCTGTGGTCGGGCAGCGATCCGCAGGTGCTGTCGCGCATGGTGCTGGCCACGCCCGCGCGGCTGCAATCCATGCAGGCGCTGATGCGCCGCCTGCTGACCGCGCAGCTGGCCCCGCCCACCGGAAACGGAGAGACGCGCGGCCAGCTGTTCCTGGCCCGCGCTGATCGCCTGCTGGACATGGGCGCGCTGGAGGAGGCGCAGGCCCTGCTGGTCGCCGCAGGCCCCGGCCAGCCCGAGATCTTTCGCCGGATGTTCGACATCGCCCTGCTGGAGGGCGATGAGGGCCGCGCCTGCGCCATCATGAACGGCACCCCCGGCATCGCGCCCAGCTTTGCGGCGCGCATCTTCTGTCTGGCGCAGACCGGGGACTGGGCCGCCGCCGCGGTCAGCCTGCACGGCGCCGAGGCGCTTGGCCTGATCGACGAACGCCAGGCGATCCTGCTGACGCATTTCCTGGACGATGCCTTCGTCGATACGGCCGAGCTGCTGGAACCGGCCGAGCGGATGACCCCCCTGGATTTCCGCATCCACGAGGCTGTGGGCCAGCCGCTGCCGACGCTGTCGCTGCCGGTGGCTTTTGCGCAATCGGACCTGCGGCTGAACAGCGGCTTCAAGGCCCGCCTGGAGGCGGCCGAGCGTCTGGCCCGCACCGGCGCCCTGCCTGCCCCGACCCTGCGCCAAATCTATGGCGAACAGCGCCCCGCCGCATCGGGCGGGGTCTGGGAACGCGCGGGCGTCATGCGCACGCTGGAGGCCGCGCTGACCGGCGGCGATCTGGCGCAGGCCCTGCCCCGCGCCTTTGACGAATTCCGCCGCGCGGGCATGGCCGATCTGCTGGCGGGGATGGTCGCGGGCGATCTGCCCGCCGACATTCCAGACGCGCGCGCGCGCGAGGTGGCCGACCTGCTGCGGGCCTGGGCGGGCCTGCGCGACGCACCCCTGCCCGACCCCGCCCCCGAGATGTCGGCCCCCGTCCCAACGCCCCCCGCCGCACAGCGCGGCGAGGCGCTGCTGACCGCGATGGCCGATATCGATGCGGCGCTTGAGGGCGATCTGGCGCGTGCCGGGCGCGGCATCGCCATGCTGCGCGCCCTTGGGTTGGGCCATGACGCCGACCGCGCCCAGACCCAGATCGCGCTGCTGCCCCAGATCCAGGCCCCGCAATGAGCCGCGATCATCAGGCCATCGGCGCTTTTCTGGATGCCCAGGCCGCCGAGGCCGGGGCCGCGCGCAACACGCTGCTGGCTTACGGTCGCGACCTGCGCGACCTGTCGGACTGGCTGGGGCCGCGCGGGCTGACGCTGGCCACGTTGACACGCGAGCAGGTCGAGGATTACCTGTCCCATTGCGACGCGCAGGGCCTGTCGCGGGCCACCCGCGCGCGCCGCCTGTCGGCCATCCGCCAGTTCACCCGCTTTGCCCTGGAGGAGGGCTGGCGCGAGGACGACCCCGCCATCCGCATCGCGGGCCCCGGCCGGTCGCAGCGCATCCCGCGCACGCTGACGCAGGACCAGATCCAGGCGCTGCTGGACGCCGCCCCCGGCATCGGGCGCACGCCCGCAGACCGCAGCCGCAACCTGTGCCTGATCGAGATGCTGTATGCCACCGGCATGCGCGTCAGCGAACTGGTCAGCCTGCCGGTCTCGGGGTGCCGGGGCGATCCGGCGGTGCTGGTGATCCGCGGCAAGGGCGGCAAGGAACGCATGGTCCCCCTGGGCCAGGCCGCGCGGGCCGCGCTGCGCGACTGGCTGGCGGTGCGCGACGCGGCCCCGCAGGGCAGCGCGATGGCGCGCCTGCTGGCGGGAAAGGGCGCGCGCTGGCTGTTCCCTGCGCCGGGTGCCGCGGGCCACCTGCCGCGGCAGAGCTTTTCGCGGCTGCTGGGACAGATGGCGATGGCCGCTGGCATCGACCCCGCCCAGGTCACGCCGCACGTGATCCGCCACGCCTTTGCCACGCATCTGCTGGAGGGCGGCGCCGATCTGCGCAGCATCCAGATGCTGCTGGGCCATGCCGATCTGGGCTCTACTGAAATCTATACGCATGTATTGAACCACCGCATGCGCGATCTCGTTCTGAACCATCATCCGCTGGCGCGCCCCGTGGCGGTGGATGATCACCCCCTTGACCCGAACAGGACCCCATGGACGACCTGATGACCACGCTGGATTTCGCAACCCTCATGACGGCGGGGGCGATCCTGATCTGCCTGCTGCTGTCGGCCTTTTTCTCGGGGTCCGAGACCGCGCTGACCGCCGCCAGCAAGGCCAAGCTGCGCGCCCGCGCCGACAAGGGCGATACCGGGGCCGAGGCCGCCGTCAGGGTCACCGCCGACAGCGAGCGCCTGATCGGCGCGATCCTGCTGGGCAACAACGTGGTCAACATCCTGGCCGCCAGCCTGGCCACCGCGCTGTTCACGCGCCTGTTGGGCGCCAGCGGCGTGGCCATCGCCACGCTGGTCATGACCGTGCTGGTGCTGATCTTTTCCGAGGTGATGCCCAAGACCTATGCCATCTCGGCGCCCGAGACCGTGGCCAGCCGCGTGGCGCGCCCGATCCGCATCCTGCTCATCGTGCTGGCCCCCATCGTCAGCGTGGTGCGCGCCATCGTGAACGTCATGCTGGCGGTGGCGGGCCTCAAGACCGATCCGGGCAAGCACATGTTCTCCCTTGAGGAGGAGATCGAGGGCGCGCTGTCCCTGGGTCACGCGCAAGGCGCCGTCAACAAGGAGGATCGCGACCGCCTGCTGGGCGCGCTGGATCTGGGCAACCGCACCGTCGAGGAGATCATGCGCCACCGCTCCGAGATCCAGATGATTGACGCCGACCTGCCCCCCGCCAAGATCCTGGAGACGGTCCTGGCCAGCCCCCACACCCGCCTGCCCGTCTATCGCGAGGAGCGCGAGAACATCGTGGGCGTGGTCCATGCCAAGGACCTGCTGCGCGCCGTGAACCGCGCCGTGCGCAATGCCGACGATGCCGCAGCCGCCCGTCAGTTCGACCTGATGACCGTGGTCATGCCGCCCTATTTCGTGCCCGAAACCAGCGCCCTGGACGAACAGATGCGCGAATTCCTGAAGCGGCGCACGCATTTCGCACTGGTGGTGGACGAATACGGGTCCTTGCGCGGTCTGATCACGCTGGAGGACATCCTGGAGGAGATCGTCGGAGAGATCGCCGACGAGCATGACACCGAAGAGGACCAGACGCTGAAGCCCAATGCAAGCGGCGACTATCTGGTCGAGGGCGGCATGACGATCCGCGACCTGAACCGCCAGCTGGACTGGGACCTGCCCGATGACGAGGCCAACACCATCGCGGGTCTGGTCATCCACATGGCGCAGTCGATCCCCGAACAGGGGCAGGTGTTCAGTTTCGCGGGCTATCGGTTCGAGGTGGTGACGCGGCGCGAGAACCGCATCAGTCGCCTGCGAGTGCGCCCCCTGACCCCCAAGCCCCAGGGCTGAGCGCGTCTTGCAACCGCGCGGCCAAGCCCCTAACAACGCCGCGTAACCGCATTCACATGTCCCCCAGTCCCGCAAGGATTTCGCCATGGATATCGCCGCGCGCCGCTCCGCCGACCCCGACCACTGGACCCTGGCCAGCGCGATCCGCGTGCTGTCCATGGACGCGGTCGAGGCCGCCAATTCCGGCCATCCAGGCATGCCGATGGGCATGGCCGATGTCGCCACGGTCCTGTTCCGCAACCACCTGAAATTCGACGCCAGCGCCCCGCACTGGTTCGACCGCGACCGCTTTATCCTGTCGGCGGGCCACGGCTCGATGCTGATTTATTCGCTGCTGCACCTGAGCGGCTATGAGCAGATGACCCTGGATCAGGTCCGCAATTTCCGCCAGCTGGGCGCGATCACCGCGGGCCACCCGGAATACGGCCATGTCGAGGGGGTCGAGACCACCACCGGCCCCCTGGGCCAGGGCCTGGCCACCGCCGTGGGCTTTGCCATCGCCGAGGAGGCGATGCGTGCGGAGTTCGGCGCGGATCTGTGCGACCACCGCACCTGGGTCATCGCCGGCGACGGGTGCCTGATGGAGGGCATCAGCCACGAGGCCATCGCCCTGGCCGGCCACCAGCAGCTGGGCCGCCTGATCGTGCTATGGGACAACAACGACATCACCATCGACGGCCGCGTCAGCCTGTCGGACCGCACCGACCAGCACGCCCGCTTTGCCGCCGCCGGGTGGCGCGTGCTGTCCTGCGACGGCCATGACGCCGCCGACATCGACCGCGCCCTGTCCGAGGCCGCGCAGGATGACGGCCGCCCGACGCTGGTCGATTGCAAGACGATCATCGGCTTTGGCGCGCCCAACAAGGCCGACAGCAGCAAGGCCCACGGATCGCCACTGGGCAAGGACGAGATCGCGGCCACCCGCGAGGCCTATGGCTGGAGCCACGAGCCGTTCCACATCCCGAACCAGGTGGTCGCCGACTGGCGCGCCATCGGCCAGCGCGGCGCCACCGCCCGCGCCGCCTGGAACGACCGCGTGGACGCGCTGGACGACGCGGCCCGCAACGACTTTGCCCGCCGCATCGGCACCGAGGCGAACCCGCGCCTGAACGCGATCATCGACGCCTTCAAGGTGCAGACCCTGGAGGCCAAGCCCGAGGTCGCCACCCGCAAGGCCAGTGAGAACGTGCTGGAGGTGCTGAATGCCGAGATGCCCGAGAATTTCGGCGGATCGGCCGACCTGACCGGGTCCAACAACACCAAGACCGGCGGTCAGGGTGTGTTCTCTCCCGAGAACCGCATGGGCCGCTACATCCATTACGGCATCCGCGAACACGGCATGGCGGCGGCGATGAACGGCATCTGGCTGCATGGCGGCTTCCGGCCCTATGGCGGGACGTTCCTGACCTTTACCGACTATGCGCGCGGCGCGATGCGCCTGTCGTCGCTGATGGGGCTGCCGGTCGTCTATGTCATGACCCATGACAGCATCGGCCTGGGCGAGGACGGCCCGACCCACCAGCCGGTCGAGCATCTGGCGATCTGCCGGGCGACGCCCAACACGCTGACCTTCCGCCCCTGCGACCAGATCGAGACCGCCGAGGCCTGGGAGATCGCCCTGTCGCAGGACGCCACGCCCTCGGTCCTGGCCCTGTCGCGCCAGAACCTGCGGCTGCTGCGAGAGGCGACGGGCGAGAACCTGACCGCCAAGGGCGCCTATGTCCTGCGCGAGGCCAGCGCGGAGGCCAAGGTCGTGCTGATGGCCACCGGCTCTGAGGTCGAGATCGCCGTCGCCGCCCGCGACGCGCTGGAGGCCCAGGGCATCGCAACACGCGTCGTGTCGGTCCCGTCGATGGAGCTGTTCCGCGACCAGCCGCGCGACTATCGCCAGTCGGTCCTGCCCGCAAACACGGTCCGCATCGCCATCGAGGCTGCCATCCGCCAGCCCTGGGACTGGCTGCTGCTGGGCGAGCGTGGCAACGAGGACCGCTCGGCCTTTGTCGGCATGGAGGGGTTCGGCGCATCCGGCCCCGCCCCCGCGCTGTACAGGGATTTCGGCATCACCGCCGAAGCCGTGGTGGAGCGCGCCAAGGCGCTTTTGTGACGCCAGCCGCCGCATGCGGTGCGACCGGGGCGGCCTGCCCCGGTGATCGCCAGGCCGCGCGCTGATGCGGGTGCTGGCGCGGGCCTTTGCCCTGATGGGCCGCGAACGGGACGGGTTGCGCCGCCCCGGATCGGACCAGGCGCGGGGCATCGCGCTGCTGCTGGCGGCGATCCTGGGCTTTACGCTGATGGATGCCACGGCCAAGCACCTGACCCAGACCTATCACCCCGCCCAGGTCATCTGGGCGCGGTTTGTGGGCAACCTGCTGATCTTTGCGCTGATCTTTCGCGGCGCGATGCTGCCCTTGCTGCGCACCCGCCAGCCGGGCACGCAATTCGCGCGCGCGATTATGCAGCTGGGGTCGGTCACGCTGTTCTTCACCTCGCTGCAATATATCGGCCTGGCCGAGGCCACGGCGATCATGGACCTGAACCCGGTCCTGATCACCCTGGGTGCGGCGCTGTTTCTGGGCGAACGGATCGGTGTGCGCCGTCTGGCGGGCATCGCAGTCGCGCTGGTCGGCGCGATGCTGATCATCCGCCCCGGCCTGGGCGTATTCCAGCCCGCCGCCCTGCTGCCGCTGGCGGGGGCCTTCACCTATGCGGCGGGCGCGCTGCTGACGCGGATCGTGCGGGCCGATTCGGTGGCCACATCGGTCCTGTGGTCGGCGGTGGTGGGCTCCATCGCCTCCAGCGCGGTGGTGCCGATGTTCTGGCAGCCGGTGGCTGTGGGCGATCTGTGGGCCTTTGCGGCGCTGGCCATCTTTGGCACCATCAGCCAGTATCTGCTGGTCAAGGCCTTCAGCGCGGCCGAGGCGGGCGCCTTGGCGCCCTTCGGCTATACCGGGCTGATCTGGGCTGGGCTGTGGGGCTACGTGTTCTTTGGCCAGCTTCCCGATCTGTGGACCGTCGCGGGGGCCGCGATCATCGTGGCCGCGGGCCTTTATGTCTGGTCCCGAGAGGCCCGAGCCGCCAAGGAGGCATCATGCGCGACGACCGATCCACGCTGACCGATCGCCTGGCGAACGGCGCCTTTCTGGCGATCATGGGGCTGGCCCGCCTGCTGCCCTATCATCGGCGCATCCCGGCGATGGGCTGGGTCTTTGCGCATGTGATCGCGCCGGTCGCGGGCTGGCGGCGGCGCATCCGCGACAACCTTGCGCTGGCCCTCCCCGACCTGCCAGCCGCCGAGGTCGAGGCGTTGGTGCGCGCCGTCCCCGACAATGCGGGCCGCTCCCTGGCCGAGATCTATTCGGGCGACGCATTCACCGACCGCATCCGCCGCGACGACCCGCTGGAGGGGCCGGGCCTTGCCGCACTGGAGGCGGCGCTTGACAGCCACCGACCCGTCATCCTGGCCTGCGCGCATTTCGGCAATTACGACGCGATGCGCGCCGCGCTGTCGGCGCGCGGCTGGCCGGTGGGCGCGCTTTACCGGCCCATGAACAACGAGGCGTTCAACCGCCATTATGTCCCCGCCATCACCGCCATCGCCGAGCCGCTGTTCCCGCGCGGCCGGTCGGGCCTGTCGGCGATGCTGCGGTTCCTCAAGGGCGGCGGCTGGCTGGCCCTGGGGTTCGACCAGTTCGACCGCGAGGGGGCCGAGCTGCGGTTCTTCGACCTGCCCACGCGCACCGTGCTGACGCCCGCCGAACTGGCGCGCCGCTATGACGCGCTGCTGGTGCCGATCTGCGGCATCCGCCAGCCGGACGGGCTGTCGTTTCGCGTGCATGTGGGAGCACCCGTCGCCCCGGACGAGCCGCGGGTGATGATGCAGGCGCTGAACGACGATCTGGAGATGCTGATCCGGCGGCACATGGACCAGTGGTTCTGGGTCCATCGGCGCTGGAAATGAAAAGGCCCCGCCGATGCGGGGCCTTTCGGTATCAGACGGCGGCGGCGGTGCGCGCCGGGGCCGCATCCTCGCGCCGGGCGCGCAGCTCCTCGGCCACCAGAAAGGCCAATTCCAGCGACTGGCTGGCGTTCAGGCGCGGATCGCAGGCGGTGTGATAGCGGTCGGACAGATCCTCGTCGGTCACGGCGCGGACGCCGCCGGTGCATTCGGTCACATCCTTGCCGGTCATCTCGAAATGCACGCCGCCGGGGATCGTGCCCTCGGCCTTGTGGATCGCGAAGAACTCGCGGACCTCGCGCAGGATCGAATCAAAGGCGCGCGTCTTGTAGCCGGTCGACGACTTGATGACGTTGCCGTGCATCGGATCGCAGGACCAGACGACATTCGCGCCCTCGGCCCGGACCGCCTCGATCAGGCGCGGCAGGTGATCGCCCACCTTGCCCGCGCCGAACCGTGCGATCAGCGTCAGGCGGCCCGCCTCGTTCTCGGGGTTCAGCTTGGCCATCAGCACCTTGAGGTCGTCCGCCGTGGTGGTCGGGCCGCATTTCAGGCCGATGGGGTTCTGCACGCCGCGGCAGAATTCGACATGGGCGCCGTCGGGCTGACGCGTGCGGTCGCCGATCCACAGCATGTGCCCCGACCCCGCCACCGGCAGGCCGGTGGTCGAATCGATGCGGGCCAGCGCCTCTTCGTATTCCAGCAGCAGGGCCTCGTGGCTGGTGTAGAAATCAACCTTGGACAGCTGATGCGCGGTGTCGGAATTGACGCCTGCCGCCTGCATGAAGGCCATCGCATCCCCGATGCGCCCCGCGATGTCGCGATATTTCGCGGCCTCGGGGCCGTCGACGAAATCGGCGATCCAGCTTTGGACGCGGTGCATGTCGGCGAAACCGCCCGTGGAAAACGCGCGCAGCAGGTTCAGCGAGGCCGCCGCCTGCGTATAGGCCGCCAGCATCCGCTGCGGATCGGGGATGCGCGATTGCGCCGTGAAATCAAAGCCGTTGATAATGTCGCCGCGATAGCTGGGCAGCTCGACCCCGTCCAGGACCTCGGTGGGCGCGCTGCGCGGCTTGGCGAACTGGCCTGCCATGCGGCCGACCTTGACCACCGGCATCTGCGCGCCCCAGGTCAGCACCACGGCCATCTGCAGCAGCACCTTGAACGTGTCGCGCAGGTTGTCGGCGCTGAATTCGCCAAAGCTCTCGGCGCAATCGCCGCCCTGCAGCAGGAAGCCGCGCCCCGCGGCCACATCGGCTAGCTGCGCCTTGAGGCGCCGCGCCTCTCCGGCAAAGACCAGAGGCGGATAGCGGCGCAACTGATCCTCGACCGCGTTCAGCGCCGCCGCGTCGGTATAATCGGGCATCTGGACGCGCGGATAGGCGCGCCAGCCGGCCTTGTCCCAAGTCTGGGTGGCGGTCTTGCGGATCTGCTGCGTCATGTCCTGCGCTCCTTGAAAATGCAGCGCCGGTATAAACGCTAACACCGGGCAGGAAAAGGCCTGCCGGACCGCGTGGCGCATGCCCCTTGCCGTGGCGTCAAAAGGCTGTTTGGGTGCCGGGCGGAACCGCACGCAAAGACAGCCCCCATGCCATCGCAAACGCCTGCAGACAAACCGCGCCGCTTCACCTTCCTGTTGCTGGACCGTTTCACCATGCTGCCCTTCACGGCGGCGATCGAGCCGTTGCGCCTGGCCAACCGGGCCTCGGGGCGGGTGTTGTTCGACTGGCGGCTGGTGGGCACACGGCCCGACGGCGCGACCTGTTCGAACGGCACGCGGGTGATGGTCGATGCGGGCCTGGACCCCGACGCCCCCCCGCCGGGCCGGGACGAGGTCGTGATCGTCTGTGGCGGCACCGACATCGCGCGCGAGGCGACGCGCCCCGTGCTGGCCTGGCTGCGCCGACAGGCGCGCGGCGGCGCGGCGATGGGCGCGGTCTGCACTGGCACTTGGGTCCTGGCCGAGGCGGGGCTCTTGGACGGGCGCAAGGCCACGATCCACTGGGAGAACCATGACGGCCTGGCCGAGGCCTTCCCCGAGGTCGACCTGTTCCGGTCGGTCTTTGTCCATGACGGCAACCGGCTGACGGCGGCGGGGGGCACCAGTTCGATCGATCTGATGCTGCACCTGATCGCGCTGGCGCATGGCGACGCGCTGGCCGCCGACGTGGCCGATCAGATGCTGCACACCGCGATCCGCACCGATCAGGACAGCCAGCGCCTGTCCATCCCGACGCGCATCGGCGTGCGCCACCCGCGCCTGGCCGCCGTGATCGCGCGGATGGAGGCGAACCTTGAGGACCCGATCAGCCCCGCCCAGCTGGCCCTGGACGCGGGCATGTCCACCCGCCAGCTGGAGCGTCTGTTCCGCCGCTATCTGAACCGCAGCCCGAAACGTTATTACATGGAGACGCGGCTGTCGCGGGCCCGCAACCTGTTGATGCAGACCGAGATGTCGATCATCGAGATCGCGCTGGCATCGGGGTTTTCCAGCCCGTCGCATTTCTCGAAATGCTATCGGGCGCAGTATGGCAGCACCCCCTATCGGGAGCGCGGCACCTCGTCGGGGGCCTGAAGGCCGACAAGCGCGCGGGCGAATTCCTCGGCGTCAAAGGCGTCCAGATCGTCGATCTGCTCGCCCACGCCGATCGCGTGGATGGGCAGGCCGAACCGGTCGGCCAGCGCCACCAGCACACCGCCCCGCGCCGTGCCGTCCAGCTTGGTCATCACCAGCCCCGAGATATCGGCCAGCTTGCGGAAGGTCTCGACCTGGCTCAGGGCGTTCTGGCCGGTGGTGGCGTCCAGCACCAGCAGGGTGTTGTGCGGGGCCTCGGGGTCCTTCTTGCGGATGACGCGGACGATCTTGGCCAGCTCCTCCATCAGGTCCTGGCGGTTCTGCAACCGGCCGGCGGTGTCGATCATCAAAAGGTCCGCGCCCTCGGCCTCGGCCCGCACCATCGCGTCATAGGCGAGGCTTGCCGGGTCGCTGCCCTGCGGCGCGACCATGACCGGCACGCCCGCCCGCTGGCCCCAGACCTGCAGCTGTTCCACGGCGGCCGCGCGGAAGGTGTCACCCGCGGCGATCACCACCGATTTGCCCGCGGCGCGGAACTGGCTGGCCAGCTTGCCGATGGTGGTGGTCTTGCCCGCGCCGTTGACGCCGACGACCAGCACGACCTGCGGCTTTTTCGGATAGATCGGCAGGGGACGCGCCACGGGGGCCATGATGCGCGCGATCTCGGCGGCAAGCAGTTCCTTCAGCTCGGTCGAGGAGACGCGCCGCCCCATCCGACCCTCGGCGATGTTGGCGGTGACGCGCAGCGCGGTCTCGACCCCCAGATCGGCCTGGACCAGCATGTCCTCCAGCTCCTCCAGCATGGCGTCGTCCAGCGCGCGGCGCGGCTCTTCGGGCTGGGCCGTGGCGCGACCGAACAGCCGACCCACCAGGCCCGAGGGTTCGGGCGCGGCAGCCGGGGCCACGACAGGATCGCCGGCGGGGGCCGGGCTCTCTGCGACGATATCGTCCAGCCCCGCCCCGATCTTGGAGGAGGACCGCGTCAGCCGCTCTCGCAATTTGGTAAAGAACGCCATGATCCGACCTTTCGCTGTGCCGCGCGGACCCTAGCCGCTCAGGGCGAAAAGGAAAAGCCGCCCCGATGCACAGGGGCGGCCTTCGGGTGTCGCGGCGGCGGGTTCAGCCGCGCATCTGCCGGATCAGCGCGGCCAGCGCCTCGGTCGAGGCGTCATGCCCCGGCGCGTCCTCGCCCTTCAGCAGCGGCTCGACCTTGAGCGCCAGTTCCTTGCCCAGCTCGACCCCCCATTGGTCAAAGCTGTTGATGCCCAGGATCACGCCCTCCACGAACACCCGGTGTTCGTACAGCGCCACGATCTGGCCAAGGGCAAAGGGCGTCAGCTGCTCCATCAACAGCGTGGTGGAGGGGCGGTTGCCGGGGAACACGCGGTGGCGGGCCTGGCGGTCCAGCTCGGCCCCCTCCAGCCCCTTGGCGGCCATCAGGGCGCGCGCCTCGTCCAAGCTGCGGCCGCGCATCAGCGCCTCGGATTGCGCCAGGCAGTTCGCGGCCAGCAGGATGTGGTGATGGGCCAGATCGGGCTCGTGCCCGCGCGCGGCCAGGATGAACTCGCAGGGCACCGGCATCGTGCCCTGGTGGATCAGCTGATAGAAGGCGTGCTGGCCGTTCGTGCCGGGTTCGCCCCAGACCACGGGGCCCGAGACGACCGACAGGTCGCTGCCGTCCATTGCGACGCGCTTGCCGTTCGACTCCATCTCCAGCTGCTGTAGATAGGCGGGCAGCCGCATCAGGCGATTGTCATAGGGCAGCACCGCGCGGGTCGGATAGCCGCAGATCTGGTGGTGCCAGATTCCGGTCAGGGCCAGCATCACCGGCAGGTTCTGCGCCGGAGGGGCATCGCGGAAATGCGCGTCCATCGCGGCGGCCCCGGCCAGGAACTGATCGAAGGCCTGCGGGCCGACCGCCAGCATCAGCGACAGCCCGATCGGGCCCCAGACCGAATAGCGCCCGCCGACCCAATCCTCAAAGCCAAAGACGCGCGCCTCGTCGATGCCGAAATCGCCGGCCTTGGCCTTGGCCGAGGACAGGGCCACGAACTGCGCACCCGGATCGGCGACCGCCTTGGCCATCCAGTCGCGGGCGGTCTGGGCGTTGGTCATCGTCTCGATGGTGGTGAAGGTCTTGGAGGCGACGATCACCAGCGTCGTCGCCGGGTCCAGCCCCTTCAGCGTGTCGGCGATATCCGCGCCGTCGACATTGCTGACGAAATGCGTGCGCGGCCCGTTGTGATAGGGCGCCAGCGCCAGCACGGCCATCGCCGGTCCCAGGTCCGATCCGCCGATGCCGATATTGACCACATCGGTAAAGCGACCGCCCTGCCCCGCAATGCTGCCGTCGCGGATGCTGGCGGCAAAGGCCGACATGCGCGCATGGGTGTCGCGGACGGCGGGCATCACGTCCTGGCCATCGACGGTCACGCTGCCTTGCAGGTTGCGCAGCGCGGTGTGCAGGACGGCGCGGCCCTCGGTCTCGTTGATCCTCTCGCCCGCGAACATGGCGTCGCGACGAGCGGCCACGGGGGCGGCCAGCTGCAGCAGCAGATCGCGCGCGCTCGCGTCGATCATCGTCTTGGAGTAATCAAAGGTCAGGCCGTCCGCCTGCACCCGGTAATCGGTGGCGCGGTCGGCGTCGAACAGATCCTCGATCCGGGCCGACCCTTGGGCCTTGCGGTGATCCTGAAGGCGGGTCCAGAGTTCGGTCATGGTCAGTCCCTCATTCCGCCCAATGGACGGTGGCTTGGTCAAGAAAGGCGCGGATCGGCGCGTCCATCGGGTCCGATTTCTGCGCGCGGTCCAGCGCCTCGCGCTTTTCGGGGCCCATGATCAGGACGTGGATGTTCAGCGCATCGGCCAGCACGGGGCGCGTCAGGGTGATGCGCGTTTCCTCGGCGCCCTCGGCGCGGATCGCCATGACGGGGGCCGCGTCCGGGGCCATCGCGGCCTCCAGATGGTCGGCGCCGGGGAACAGGCTGGCGGTATGCATGTCGTTACCCATGCCCAGCAGCACCACCGTCAGCGGCAGATGCGGCGCCAGACGCGCAGCCAGCCCCTCGGTCGCCAGATCGGGCGAGGCATCGCCGGTATAGAGGTCGATGTAATCCGCCGCCGCCGCCTTGTCCTTGAGCAGATGCCGCCGCAACAGCCGCGAGTTCGAGCGTTTGTGATCGCCGTCCACCCACCGCTCATCGCCCAGGACCACGGTCACGCGGGACCAGTCCAGGTCCGTGCCCGACAGCGTCTCGAAGACCGGCGCGGGCGACGTGCCGCCCGGCACGCACAGCGTCGCGCGGTCATTGCCGCGCAGGTGCTGCGCCAGCTGGGACGCGATGCGGTCGGCCAGCGACAAGGCCAGCATCTCGCGGTCGGGGTATTCCTTGAAATCCATCATGCCCTGATCTCCCTCCACCGGCGGTTGTCGCGGTGCATCAGGCGCAACGCCTCCTCGGGGCCCGAAGATCCGCTGTCATAGGGTTCGGGACGGCGCTTGCCCTCCTCCCAGGACTTGATGATCGGGTCAGTCCAGGCCCAGGCCGCCTCGACCTCGTCGCCGCGCATGAACAGGGTCTGGTTGCCGCGGATCACGTCCATGATCAGCCGTTCATAGGCGTCGGGCATGTCCGCGCCCTCCGGCCCCAGGGCATCGGCAAAGGACATGTCCAGCGGCACCTGCACCAGGCGCATGCCGCCCGGCCCCGGCTCCTTGATCATCACCTTGAGGTTCATGCCCTCGTTCGGCTGCAGGCGGATGACCAGCTCGTTGGCCTTGGGCACGCCGCTGTCGTCAAAGATCGAATGCGGCGGTTCCTTGAAGGTGATCGCGATCTCACTGGTGCGGGCGCGCAGCTTTTTCCCGGTGCGCAGGTAGAAGGGCGTGCCCTGCCAGCGCCAGTTGGAAATCCGCACCTTCATCGCGACATAGCTCTCGGTGCGCGAATCGCGGTCCTCGGCATCGGTCAGATAGTCGCTTCCCTCGCCCTGATACTGGCCGCGGACAATGTCGGCAGGCTCCAGCGGCTCCAGCGCGCGGATCACCTTGAGCTTTTCGTCGCGCACGGCATCGGGGTCGAAGTGATAGGGCGGCTCCATCGCGATCAGGCACAGAAGCTGCATCATGTGGTTCTGGACCATGTCCCGGATCGCCCCGGATTTATCGTAATAGCTGCCGCGCCCGGCCACGCCCACGGTCTCCGCGACGGTGATCTGGACGTGGTCGACATATTGCGCGTTCCACAGCGGCTCGAACAGGACATTCGCGAAGCGCACGGCCATCAGGTTCTGGACGGTCTCCTTGCCCAGATAATGGTCGATGCGATAGATCTGCTGTTCGGTGAAATGCTGCGCCAGCGTGGCGTTCAGCGCACGCGCGCTGGCCAGATCGCGGCCGAACGGCTTTTCCACCACGATGCGGCTGTCATCATCGGCGATGCCGTGGCCCGCCAGCCGTTCCGCGATATCGCCGAACAGCGCCGGCGCGACCGAGAAATAGAACGCATGGACCGCACCCTTGCGCATCCGATCCTTGAGCGCCTGCCAGCCGCCCTCGCCCCGCGCGTCGATGGCCACATAGCCCAGCAGCGCCAGGAACTCGGCCAGATCGGCGTCGCCCTTGGTCGCGCCGCCGAATTCGCAGATGGCCTTTTCGGCCTCGGCGCGAAAGCCGTCATCGTCCTGTTCGGTGCGCGCGGCGCCGATGATCTGGGCGCTGGCCGGGATCTGCCCGGACTTGAAGCGCCGGAACAGACCGGGCAGGATCTTGCGATGCGCCAGATCGCCCGTGGCGCCAAAGATCACGAGGTCGAAGTCATCGACCGGAATGACACGAGAGACCATGCTGTCCTCCTGTTGGGTGGCGTCCGCCTTACCCCTTGTTAGCGATAACAGCAATGCCGTTCAACCTTTCACTGCGCGCGCAAGGCGCGGAAGGCGGCAGCGTTTCAGCATTTCGGCCATGCTCATGGCACCGCCCGCGGCCTCTGCCCTGTCGCGGGCAGCGTGAAGCGCGCGCAGGACCGCCTGCGGGTCGGTACGGTGCAGATCCAGCAGGAAGGCGTCGGGATGGATGGCGCGCAGGCCTAAGGCCGCCATCATCCGCTGCGGAAAATCGCGCAGATTGGCGGTGACGATCAGGCAGGCGCGGCCGGCCAGCGCGGCCTCGACCACATGGCGGTCGGCGGGGTCGGGAAAGTCCAGGTCGATCGCCCGCTGGCCGTCATCCGCCTGTACGGCCTGCGGAAACCGCAGGCGCAGCAGCGCGATTTCAGCCCCGGCAACGCTGCCCGCATCGGGGCCGATGCGGGCGGCGGCGCGTTCCGATTCCTCCAGGATGCGGTCGGACCACAGCGCGTCATAGAGGCCCGCCTGCGCTAGATCCGTCAGGATCTCGCGCAGGATGGTGGGGAACAGGACGTTGGCGTCCAGCACCGCGCGCATCAGTCCAGCCGAAAGAACAGCGCCTTGAGATAACCCGTCTCGGCAAGCTGCGGCAGGGTCGGATGGTCGGGCCCGGCCTGACCGGTATGGATCAGGACCGAGCGACGCCCGCCGCGCCCGATGCCGCGTGCGCTGGCATTGCGGAACGCGGTCAGATCGGCCGCATGCGAACAGCTGCACAGCACCAGATAGCCGCCCGGCGCGACCAAAGGCGCGGCCATCTTGGCCACACGTTCGTACGCGCGCAGGCCCTTTTCCAGCGCGGGCTTGGACGGCGCAAAGGCCGGCGGGTCGCAGACCACCACGTCAAAGCTCCGCCCTTCGGCGGCCAGCGCCTCCAGCGCGTCAAAGGCGTCGGACTGTCGTGTCTCCAGCCGGTCGGTGGCCCCCATGGCCGCCGCCCCGCCGCGCGCCAGTTCCAGCGCCGGGGCGCTGCCGTCGATGCACAGCGCGCGGTCCGCACCTGCCGCCAGCGCGGCCAGACCGAAACCGCCGACATGGCTGAACACGTCCAGAACCTCGCCGCCATCGACCAGGGTCTGCGTGAATGCGTGGTTCGGGCGCTGGTCGAAGAAAAGGCCGGTCTTTTGCCCGCCCATCAGATCGGCCAGATAGGTCGCGCCGTTCATGTGCACCTGCACGGGCGCGTCGGGGGCGGTGCCGCGGATGACCTCCAGCCGCTCGGCCAGCCCCTCCAGGCCGCGCGACCGGCCCTGCCCGTTCACGACGACGGTCGTAACGCCGGTCACGTCGATCAGCGCGTCGGCGATCTCCTCGACCATCCCATCGGCCCAGGCCGCGTTGGGCTGGATCACCGCCGCATCGCCAAAGCGGTCGATGACCAGACCCGGCAGGCCGTCGGCCTCGGCATGGGCCAGGCGGTAGAACGGCTGATCATAGATCCGCGCGCGCATCTGCAGCGCGCGGGTCAGGCGGGCGCGCAGCCAGGCGCCGTCGATCACCGCGCCAGGATCGGTGTCCATCACGCGGGCGATGATCTTGCTGACCGGGTTCACCGTGACCAGGCCCAGGGGCTGACGCTCGGCATCCTCCAGCACGGCCAGGCCGCCGGGGGGCAGGGCCTTGGTGCGGCGGTCCAGCACGGCCTCATCGGCAAAGACCCAGGGGAAGCCGTGGCGGATCGCCTGCGGTTTGGATTTCGGGCGCAACCGGATCACGGCGCGGTCGTTCGGATGGGTGACCGGCTGGTCGGCATGGTCGTTGGCGGGGTGCAGTTCGCTCATGGCAAAACTCCTTTTGCGGTCGATCTGACACGCCCCACCCCCGCGCACAAGCCTGTGCCGGCAATGGTTGAACCGTTAACGCTAACGGCGTATAGTGTCGCAAAGCCAGAGGAGGCCCCCATGACCCTTCACGCCATGATCGACCGCGTCACCGACCGCATCCGCGAACGGTCCCATGACAGCCGCAGCGCCTATCTGGCCAAGATCGCCCGCGCGGCGCAGGACGGACCGGCCCGCGCGCATCTGTCCTGCGGCAACCAGGCCCATGCCTACGCCGCGATGGACGACAAGACCGACATGGCCACGACGCGAAAGCCCAATATCGGGATCGTGACGGCCTATAACGACATGCTGTCGGCGCATCAGCCGTTCGAAAGTTACCCGGACGTGATCCGCGCTGCCGGTCGCGCGGCGGGGGCCACGGTGCAGGTCGCGGGCGGCGTGCCGGCGATGTGCGACGGCGTCACCCAAGGGCGCCCGGGGATGGAGCTGTCGCTGTTTTCCCGCGACGTGATCGCGCTGGCGGCAGGGGTGGCGCTGTCGCATGACTGTTTCGATTCGGCGCTGTATCTGGGCGTCTGTGACAAGATCGTGCCAGGGCTGATCATCGCCGCCGCCACGTTCGGGCATATCCCGGCGGTGTTCGTGCCCGCCGGTCCGATGCCGTCCGGGCTGCCCAATGACGAAAAATCCAAGGTCCGCCAGCAGTTCGCCACCGGCGAGGTCGGGCGCGACGAGCTGATGCGGGCCGAGATGGCCAGCTATCATTCGGCGGGCACCTGCACCTTCTATGGCACCGCGAACACCAACCAGATGCTGATGGAGTTCATGGGCCTGCACCTGCCCGGCTCCAGCTTCGTGAACCCGAACACGCCGCTGCGCGAGGCGCTGACAGTGGCCGCGGTCCAGCGCGCCGCGAAAATCACCAACCTGGGCAACGAATACACCCCCGCCGGACAGGTGCTGGACGAACGCGCCTTCGTGAACGGCATCGTGGGCCTGATGGCCACGGGCGGGTCCACGAATCTGGTCCTGCACCTGCCCGCGATGGCGCGGGCGGCGGGGGTCATCATCGACATCGCCGACTTCCACGACCTGTCGGAAAACGTGCCGCTGATGGCGCGGGTCTATCCCAACGGCCTGGCCGACGTGAACCATTTCCACGCGGCGGGGGGCCTGGGCTATATGATTGGGCAGCTGCTGGAGGCGGGCCTGCTGCACCCGGACGTCAAGACGATCACCGGGTCGGGGCTGGACAGCTATGTCCGCGAACCCAAGCTGGACGGCACCGCCATCCGGTGGGAGGATGGCGCGCGGACCACGCTGAACGACCGCATTCTGCGCCCCGCCAGCGACCCGTTCGCCGCATCGGGCGGTCTGAAGCAGCTGCAGGGCAATCTGGGCCGTGGCGTCATCAAGATCAGCGCCGTCGCCCCCGAACGCCATCTGATCGAGGCCCGCGCCCGCGTGTTCCAGGACCAGGAATCGGTCAAGACCGCCTTCCGCGCCGGTGAGTTCACCGAGGACACGATCGTCGTCGTGCGGTTCCAGGGGCCGCGCGCCAATGGCATGCCAGAGCTGCATTCGCTGACGCCCACGCTGGCCGTGCTGCAGGATCGGGGCCTCAAGGTCGCATTGGTGACCGACGGGCGCATGTCGGGCGCCTCGGGCAAGGTGCCCGCCGCGATCCATGTGTCCCCTGAGGCCGCGATGGGCGGCCCCCTGGCGCGGCTGCGCGACGGCGACATGGTGCGCCTGGATGCGGGCCACGGCACGCTGGAATGCCTGGAGGCGGATTTCGACAGCCGCACCCCGGCTGTCCACGACGCCTCGGACAGCCAAGAGGGCATGGGCCGCGAGCTGTTCGCGGCCTTCCGTGCCGTCGCAGGCCCCGCAACCGAAGGGGCCGGCGTGGTCGTCTGACCTCAGGCCGGCTGCGGCTTGCGCGCCTCGCGCAGGTCGCGCCGGGCCGCGCGGACCATTCCGGTCAGCGCCTCGGCCTCGGGTCCGTCCCCGGGCGTCGGGGTCGCGTGGGCACGCGCGGTCAGGATCAGGGTCAGCTCCTCGGGGGTGGCATCGTTGCCCAGATAGGTCGCCAGATCGGACCATGACCCGGCCCGCGCCCAGGCCCATGCCGCAACCAGACGATAGCCGTCGGACATGACGGCCTCCGTGCTGCGCGCCGCGCAGGCCAGCGCCACAGTCGCGACCGGCCCCCAATCGCCGCCACGTCCCGCCGCCAGAATCTGCAGCTGCAGCCCTCCGGCGTCATCGGAGCCGATCTCCGCCAGGCGGCGTTGAATCGGTCCGCTGCTGCCCGGCCGGGCATAGAGCAGTGCCCGGTCCAGCAGGCCCAGCAACTGCGCTTGGCTGGGCTGCGTGTCCGGGTCCAGCAGGACGGTCTGGACCCAACGCTGCGCCAGGACGGCACGCCGCGATCCCAGGTAATAGGCGCGGATCGACGGAAAATCGTTGGGGCCCTGCACGACCATCACGCCGCCCGGCACGATCACCAGCGACAGCACCCGCGCCGCCGCAGCCAGGACCGGGCTGCCGGGCGTGATGGCCGCGATTTCGTGATGGTCGATCTGGACAAAGAGACGGCGCAGAAGATCCGTGTCCTCGGGGCAGGCAAAGACCAGCGCCTCGCCATCGGCACGCCCCTCCAGGGCCTGGGTCAGGGCCGCGTCGCTGCTCAGACGATCGACGGGCAGCGCGACGATCGGCGCGCCCGTCCCGCCACCGCCCTGCCACAGCGCCCCCTGGCCCCCGGCGGCGGCCCGCAACGCATCGGGCGCCTGCATCAGATCGGGTGCGGGTCCATCCGCCGCGACCAGGACGATCAGGTTGTGGTGGCGTTCGATCCGTTGCAGTGCCGGTTCGACCGGACGGCCCGCGCCCAGGTCGATGGCCAGATCGCGCAGCGCCGCCAGATGGTTCGGCGCGGACAGATCGACCGAGCCGCCGAACGCCGTCATGAACGCGGTCTGCACATCCTCGACAACATAGATCCCGCCGGGCACCAGCGCCTGCCCCAGCAGCCGCCACGAGGCCAGCACGTCATCGGGACGGTGGCTGCCATCGTCGATGATGATGTCGAAGGGCCCCTCCTCCGCGATCACGGCGGCGATGACCGTGGGGTCGGCCTGCGCGCCCTGGCGGATGCTGACGCGCGGGCCCAGATCCAGCCGCTTGGGCGCCAGATCCAGCCCGACGATCCGGCCCTGGGGAAAATAGTCGCGCCACATCGCCAGCGACCCGCCGCCGCGATCAACATGCCCATAGCGCCGACGCCGATTTCCAACACCCGCACCGGCCTGTCGCGCCACGGGCCGAACAGGGCGTCATAGACCGGCGTATAGTCATGCAACCCGAACTTGTCGGTGTCATGCCGGATGGCCAGTCGGGTCAGGTCGTCCATCGCGCCGCATCCTTCTGAGACACCTCTGGGTCGCAGATCGAAGGGCGCGGCGTCAAGCCGCCTCATTGTTCGAATTGTCGGCGTCAGGCGGCGGCGGCGACCTCGCAGACGACCTGGCGCAGATAGCCCGCGAAATCGGAGGCCACCTGGCGGGCCGGCCCTTCGGCGACATAGACGTTCAGCCAGGTCGGCGGCAGCGGCGGCAGCGCGCCGCCGTGATCCAGCACCTCCAGCCCCGGTTGCTGGATGCCGCGCGGCAGCAGCGTCACCCCCAGATCGGCGGCGGCCAGCACGCGCCAGGTGTCGCTGCCGCCCTCTCCGACGACCTGAACCCATTCGATGCCCGCCTGATCCAGCGCTGCCATGCCGACCGGGTAATAGGCGCAATGCGGCGAATTCGCGATGGGCAGCGGGCGTTCCGACCAGGCCTGCCCGCCGGTGGCCCCGAACCAAGCCAGATCGACCTTGGCCAGGTGGATCGCGCCGGGAGGCGCGTCGAATTCGGTCGTCAGAATCACGTCATGTTCTCCGCGCTTCATCTGGGCGCGCAGGTCCTTGCTGCGGGCGTCGTTGATCACCAGCTCGACCTGGGGATGGTCGCGGCGAAAGGCGCGCACGGTCTGGGCCACCTTGGTAAACAGCCAGTCGCTGGTCAGCCCCACCCGCAGCCGCATGTCCGGCCGCGCCCCGGTAAAGCGCGACAGGATCGCGTCGTTCAGCGCCACCATCTTACGGCTTTCCCCCAGCAGATCCTGGGCGAAATCCGACAGCACGACGCCGCGCCCGGCCTTGTCCAGCATGGGGCGGCCGAACAGGTCCTCTAGCCGCCGCATCTGCATGGACAGCGCGCTCTGGGTCATGTTCAGCGCCTCGGCGGCGCGGGTGACGGCGCCGTATTCGGCTACCGCCTGCAGCGATCGCAGCGTGCCGATATCCAGGTTGCGCATGGGTCGATCCTTCAGTTCCGGTGATGGGTCACATCAAAACCATTCGTTTCACAAATACCTCGTCAGGCGATACCAATCAAGATATCAGATGAACGAGAACCGATACATCTGATTTCGTGATACGTTCCATCAGCGGAGTTGAACCATGTCTGCCCGATCCACCGCCCTTCTGCGCGTCGTCACCGGCCACGGGATCATCCCGCGCAAGCCCTGGCTGGAGCGTCTGCTGACCATGCTGGACGTCCGCCGCACCCGCATCGACCTGTCGCGCCTGTCGGATGATCATCTGCGCGACATCGGCCTGACCCGCGACGATGTCGAGGCCGAGATCGCCCGCCCCCTGTGGGACGTGCCGCGCCACTGGCGCCGCTAGGCCGTGTCCGCGTGGGGCGGGCCAAAGCGGTCGCGCATCCGGGCCTCGATCTGGTCGCGGGTCTGGCGATAGGCGGCCAGGCTCGCCTCGCGACCCTCGGCCAGGCCGGTCGGGTCCATGATGGGCCAGTATTCGACCTCCAGATGCGCGTGGCGCGTCATCTCCAGCGCCATGCGCTGGCTGGCGGGCGACAGGGCGACGATAAGGTCGAATTGGCTCAGATCGTCGCCCCAGTCCTGCATTTCTTCAAAGCTGCGGCTGCGGTGGTTGGCGATGGGCACGCCGATCTCGTCGCAGACGGCGATGGCAAACCCGTCCACCTCCAGGTCGTTCTTGACCCCGGCGGACTGGACATAGGCCGCGCGGCCATAGAACCGCTTCATCATGCCTTCCGCCATGGGAGAGCGGATGGCATTGTGATCGCAGCAGAACAGGACCGATGAGGGGATCTTGTCCTGCGCCATCGGATCAGCCCTGCGGGATCAGCGCACAGATCAGCGTGAACAGGCGGCGCGCGGTGTCGATGTCCAGGCTGGCCTTGCCCTCCAACCGCTCTTGCAGGGTGCGCGCGCCCTCGTTGTGGATACCGCGCCGGGCCATGTCGATCGCCTCGATCTGGGCGGGGGGCAGGCGCTTGACGGCGTCGAAATAGCTCTGGCAGATCTGGAAGTAATCCTTGACCACCTGCCGGAAGGGGCCAAGCGACAGGTGGAACTCGGCCACCTTGTCCTGGGCCTCGGTGGTGACGTCAAAGACCAGCCGCCCTTCGCGGATGCACAGCTCCAGCACGAAGGGGCCGTCGGGCGCCGCCCCCCCGTCGCGGCCGGGCACGGCAAAGCTGTTATCCTCGATCAGATCAAAGATCGCGACGCGCCGCTCCTGCTCCATCTCGGGGGTGGCGGGGGCGATGGCGCTGTCGTCGATCTCGATCCGGGTGATGCGGCTCATTCCGGCAGCCTTTCGTTCAAGGTCCCAAGCCGAGCCTGAACCGAAGCGCCATGCGCCTGCAAGCCCTCGGATGCGGCCAGACGCACCGCGGCGGGCCCGATGGCGGCCAAAGCGCCCGGCGTCAGCCGCGCCATGGTCGTGCGTTTCAGGAAATCCATCACCGAGAGGCCGCTGCTGAACCGTGCCGAGCGGGCCGTGGGCAGGACGTGATTCGGCCCGCTGACATAATCGCCCACCGCCTCGGGCGTATGCGCGCCCAGAAAGATCGCGCCGGCGTGGATGCATCTGGCGGCCAGCCCCTCGGGGTCGGCCACGCACAGCTCCAGATGCTCGGGCGCGATGCGGTTCGACAGGGCTGCTGCCTGATCCAGGTCGTCCACCACGATCACCGTGCCATAGTCGCGCCAGCTGGCGCCCGCGATGGCCGCCCGGTCCAGCGTCGGGATGATCCGCTCGACCGCCTCTGCCACGGCGCGGGCCATGGCCGGGTCCGTCGTGATCAGGATCGACTGCGCATCGGCGTCATGTTCGGCCTGCGCCAGCAGGTCCCAAGCCAGCCAGTCGGGGTTCTGGTCGCCGTCCGCGATCACCAGAACCTCGGACGGGCCTGCGATCATGTCGATGCCCACGCGGCCAAAGACCTGCCGCTTGGCCGCCGCGACATAGGCGTTGCCCGGCCCGGTGATCTTGTCCACCGGCGCGATGGTATCGGTGCCGTAAGCCATCGCCGCCACCGCCTGCGCGCCGCCGATGCGATAGATCTCGTCCACGCCGGACAGCTGCGCCGCCAGCAGGACCAGCGGGTTGATCACCCCATCCGGCGTCGGCACGCAGATGACCAGCCGCTCGACCCCCGCCACCCGCGCCGGGATCGCGTTCATCAGCACGCTGGAGGGATAGGCCGCCTGCCCGCCCGGAACGTACAGGCCCGCCGCCGACACCGCCGACCAGCGCCAGCCCAGGGTCGCGCCCTCGGGGTCGGTCCATCTGGCATCCTCGGGCATCTGGCGGGCGTGATAGGCGCGGATGCGCTCGGCCGCCAGGGCCAGGGCCGCGCGGTCCTCAGGCGTGACGCGGGCCACCTGCTCGGCGATCTCCTCGGGGGAAAAGCGCAGGGTCGCGGGGGTCAGCTGCAACCGGTCGAACCGCGCCGTGAGGTCGCACAGGGCCGCGTCGCCCCGATCGCGCACATCGCGGATGATGGCGGTGACCGCGTCGTTCACATCGGTCGAATCCTCGCGCTTGGCGCCCAGCATGGCCGCAAAGCCCTGTTCGAAATCCGCATCGGCGATGTTCAGAAAAACCGGCATCATCATTCCCCTTGGTTCCCGCGCGGGCCTACCCCGCACCCCTGGCCGCCTCAAGCACCGGGGCGCGGACAGGATGCCGCGGGTCTGTCCTCTGCCCGAAACGCCGGGCGTGTCCTAGTCCGGGTGCTGCGGCGCCTTGCCCGACACGGCGGCATGGGGCCGCGTCACGTCGCGCAGGTCCAGGTTGATGCACTCGACCTCGGCCAGGATCGTGCCGTCGCCCGCGAAATCCAGCGACAGGCGGCCGGTGCCGTCCTCGCCCGGCTGCCAGCGGATCGCCAGCAGCGACAGGACGGTGTCGGCATCGCGGCCCACGCCGTCGCTGACCACCCGCATCACGTCGCCGATCACCAGGACCGAACGGACACGCTCGAACGCGCGGCCCTCGGTCTGGGCCTCGGCGGCGTCCTCCCACCGGAAACGCGTGACCAGCAGCGCCAGCCGCCGCGCCTTGGGGTCGTGGCTGATGTCGGACCCGGTCAGCACCGCGTCCTGCAACAGCGAGGACAGGATGCGCAGGTCGACCTCATCCTCGGCCTTCAGGGCCAGGGGACGGGGGTCGGCATCGGAAAAGCGGGCGTCGCCGGTCATGCGGCCTCCTCTTTCACGCGTTCGATATGGGCGCCCACGCCGCGCAGCTTGCGCACGACATGCTCGTATCCGCGATCCAGGTGATAGACGCGGCTGACGGTGGTGGTGCCCTGAGCGGCCATCCCCGCCAGGATCAGGCTGACCGAGGCGCGCAGGTCGGTGGCCATCACGGGCGCACCGCGCAGGCTCTCGACCCCGGTGACGGTGGCGTGGCCGCCATGGACCTCGATCTGCGCGCCCATGCGGGTCAGCTCGGGCGCGTGCATAAAGCGGTTCTCAAAGATCGTCTCCTCCAGCACCGATGTGCCGTCGGCGGTGCACATCAGCGCCATGAACTGCGCCTGCAGGTCGGTGGGGAAACCCGGAAAGGGCTCGGTCCGCACGTTCACGGCGCGCACGCGGCCATTGCGGCGCGCGACCTTGAGGCCGCGCGGCGTCTCCTCGACGCTGATCCCGGCCTCGTCCAGCTTTTCGCAGAAGGCCGCCAGCAGCTCGATCCGGCCGCCCAGCAGCTCGACCTCGCCGCCGCACATGGCGGGCGCCAACATATAGGTGCCCAGCTCGATCCGGTCGGTGACCACAGGATGCGTCGCCCCGTGCAGCGCCTGTACGCCCTGGATCGTGATCGTGCCGGTGCCCTCGCCCTCGATCTGCGCGCCCATCGCGCGCAGGCAGCGGGCCAGATCGACGATCTCAGGCTCGCGCGCGGCGTTCTTCAGGACGGTCGTGCCGCGTGCCAGGGTGGCGGCCATCAGCGCGTTCTCGGTGGCGCCCACCGACACGACGGGGAATTCGAAGACCGCGCCCTTGAGGCCCCCCGACGGCGCCTTGGCATGCACATAGCCCTCGCACAGGTCCAGCGTCGCGCCCATCGCCTCCAGCGCGCGCAGGTGCAGGTCCACGGGGCGCGCGCCGATGGCGCAGCCGCCGGGCAGCGACACCTCGGCCACGCCGTCGCGCGCCAGCATCGGCCCCAGCACCAGGATCGAGGCGCGCATCTTGCGCACGATGTCGTATTCCGCGCGGTGGCTGGTCATCGCATGGCTGGACAGCGCCAGGACCTGGCCCTCCTGCAGGCTGGCGACCTCGGCCCCAAGCGATCCCAGCAGCGCGGTCATGGTGCGGATGTCCGACAGGCGCGGTGCGTTGGTCAGCGTCAGCGGCTGGTCCGTCAGCAGCGTCGCGGGCATCAGCGTCAGGCAGGCGTTCTTGGCGCCAGCGATGGGGATCTCTCCCTTGAGGGGGCCGTTCCCGGTGACGATGATCTGGTCCATCAGCTGTCCTTGCCTGTCTCGCCGCCCGCGTCCGGGGCGGTCTTGTTGTCGGTTCCGTCCGTGCCTGCCGCATTGGCGCGGGCGCGGGCCTGCTGCTTGCGCCGCGCCAGATTCGCCCGCAGCGCCTGGCGCAGGCGTTCTTCGCGGCTTTGGGCCTGTGTCTTGTCCGGGTCACGGTCGGTCATGGCTGATCTGTTAGCGCCGCGCGCGCCGCTCGTCCAGCAAACGCACGCGCCGCGCGCGGTCATTCGCCAAAATGCCGAAAAATCGCACGGACCCCCTTGCACCCTCTGCGGCCTTTGTCTAAACGCCCCCTCACGTTGCTGTGGTAGCTCAGTGGTAGAGCACACCCTTGGTAAGGGTGAGGTCGAGAGTTCAATCCTCTCTCACAGCACCAACGTAACCCCCTGAATTTGCTGGATGAAACGGCCCATAGGCGCGGTGTCTGTCGGCCACCTACATACACATTTTGGGCGTCATTTTGGGCGCACAGGGAGAATCGAGATGACTAATCTGGATAAGCTGCTCAAGGCGGTGGAGGCGGGAAGCGCTAAAGAGACAGATTTCTTGGCGTCCTTCCAGAGTTCCACAATGAGGCACCTCTTGCTACGCGCTTACGAAGGCTCCCTCGACGCGGCCCTTGCGCTGCATGAGGCGCTGCTGCCGGGGTGGGACGCGCTGATCGACCTAACAGCGGACGTGTCCGTCAGCAACGGCGCAAAAACACTGGCCGAGTACCGGGATTATTTCGGGAAGGCCGAGCGGTCGCCCGCTCGCGGTTGGCTGCTTGCCATCTTGCGCGCCTATCGCGACCTTCAGCCGAAGAAGGATCCGACGTCAGCGAATAGCGCCTGACGCCGCGCCAGTTCGACCTCGGGCGCGGGCCTGCCGAGCGCCGGGGCGGCCTGCTGCATGGGCTCCGGCCCGGGCAGCATAGTGGCGGGGCCGTCGTTGGGCTGCGCGAACATGTCGGCCAGGCTGATCGCGGACGGCATGGCCGGAGTGTTCGGCTGCGCCGCCCCGTAGGACAGCCCGCCGGTCCCGCCAGCCATGCCCAGCATCTGCGCGGCCTTGGCCCGGTGGGGGCCGAACTGGTTGTTCACCTTGTCGGCCACCGTGCCCGGGGCGCCGCCGTTGTTGGCGTCCGAGGCGCCGTAACGCCCGACCCGGCCCGCGTTGACGGCCGAATACATGTCCATGATGCCCATGCCGGGCCGATAGCCCGCATTGGTCAGATACTTCTCGACGGCCTGCATCTGAGAGGCGACGGGCATCCCCTGCGACACGCCGTATTGCTGCCTCTGCGGCTCGCCCCATTGGATCAGGCCGCGGTGCTGGCCCCATTGCGTCGTAGGGCCCGCCTTCCACGGATCGAACGTCCCGGCCGTCTCGTAGGAGATGACGGTTGCCAGATCGACCGGATCGGCCCCGATGCGCTCGGCCGACGCGCGGATGGCCGCCGCGAGATCCGGCGTCATTCGCCCATCCCCGCGAACGGATCGTCTTCGTCGGCGTCATCGCCGGCCAGGATGTTCGCCACCGTCGGCAGGCGCACGCCGAAGCGGGTCAGGAAGGCCCGATTCTCGGCCGCTTCGTCGGCGGGGTTGTAGCGGCGCAGCAGCGCGGCGGCTAGATCGGGATCGTTGACGGCCTTCGCCATCAGTTCGTCGATCGCCCGGCCCTGCACCTTGGCGCTGCGGTTGCGCAGGAACGTCGACAGGACGTCCACGACCGCGATGGTGGGAGACAGCTGGCCGCGGTTCACGGACCGGGCGCGCGAGGCGATCGAGGCCGTCGTCAGGGACGGGTCGAACTTTCCCGCCAGCGACTGCGCGGTGCCGGACGATCCGATCGCCTTGGCGTTGACCGACCCGTCGGCCTTGGACAATGCGCTGACGACCTGGCGGATGTCGGTCAGGTGTTCCGGCGCATCCTCCCACAGCACCTCGGCCGTCTTGGCGAAGCGCGGATCGTCGAACAGCTTCTGCAGCCCTCGGCCGCTCCACCGCTGCACGCCGTCGGCCGACGTCATGGTCGGGGCGTTCAGCTTGCCGGTGCCCGAGACTTCCTCCCACAGCGCGGCCTTGGCCGACGCGCGGGTGGCGGGCGTGTCGCCGGCCACCTCCAGCAGTTCCCGGACGGCCCGCTCGGGCTGGGCGGACTTCCACGCCGTGCCGATGGCCGCGCGGGTCTGGGTGTCGTCGTAGCGCAGATACTGACCGGCGGCGGATGTCCCGCCCGGCCGATAGGCCTTCTCGGTCGCCTTGGCCGTGGCCTCGGCCGCGTCCAGCGTCTGTTTGCTGGTGCCCGCCCGCTCCAGCGCGGTGCGCGCCTCGGGAAAGTCGCTGAAGGCGAAGTTGCGTTCCTGCATGAACCGGGCCAGCGCCTCGGGGCTGCGGGTCGCCTTGGCGGCCTGCGCGTCGGCCAGCAGCGTGTCGCCCAAGGCTTTGCGCGCGGTCGGGTTGTCGCCGACCTCGGCCATGACGGCGCGATAGTCCGTCTCTCCGGCCATCGCCCGGCCCGGCACGGCCTCGTCGGGCATCCGGGGCTGGCCGCGGCCCGTCTCGCGCAGGATGTCCGGCACGGCGCCGCGGTCCTCAAACCGCTTGCCGACGTCCAGGCGCTTCGCCTTGGCCTCGGTCATCAGGGCGCGCTGGTCGTCCGGCAGGGACTTCGCGATGAAGTCGTCCACCTCGTCCAGGTATTGCCCCGTGACGCGCTTCTGCTGATCGGTGGCCGCCGGCGAGCGGATGTCGCTGGACAGGCCGGATCGCATCGACATGGCCTCGCGGACGGGCACCTCGGCGGTCCCTTCGGGCGCCAGCTGCGCCGGGATGCCGGCCTCGCTGGGGGTGAACCGCTGGCGGTCGTTCAGGGGCAGACCTTCCGTCACGCCCTCGACGCGCTGGCGCAGCGCGCCCGCATCGACCGGGATCGTGTCGTCGATCTGGCCGTAGAGGCTCGCGATGCCTTCCATCTCCTGCGCCTGGCGGTCGGCCAGCCCGGACCGGATGACCGATCCCCGCTCGACCGCGCCCGGCACGACCAGTCCGGCGGATGCGTCGTCGAACTGCGTGCGCGCGGCGGACAGGCCATCATTGGCCTGCTCGATGCGGCCCTGTGCGCCGAAGGACAGCGCCTCGCGCAACCCCGCCGGGTTGGCGTCGGGGGCCAAGGCCGCGATGCGCTCGTCCACGGCTGCGGCGTTGCTGGTTCGCCGCGCGTTGGCCGCGCCTGGCAGCATCGTGTCGGTGTTGTAGGCCAGCGTCGAGATGCCCGGGTCCTGGACCCGGTCCGCGATGTTGGCCTGGAAGTTCGGGATGACCTGCTCGGCCTCCGAGGGCCGCGACAGTGCGGATGCCAGCGGCGACGCATCGACCGCGCCGGGCCCCTGGGCGGCATAGCGCGCCTGCATGTCGGACGAGTTGTTCACCAGCCGGTCAACGACCTCGCGCCCGGCCACGTCATCGAACGCCCCGGTCCTGCCCGTGGCCGCGCCGATCATGTTCCGACCCAGCCCGCCGACCGCGTTGGCCGTGCCCAAGGCCGCCATGCCGCCGACCGAACCCAAGAGGTCCGACCACCAGGTCCCCTCGCCGTCCGGCGTGACCATCTCGTTCAGGCCCTGCGCGCCGGCGCCGGCCGCGCCCGCATAGGTCATCTCGCGCGCTGCGACCCGTCCAGGGGCGACGGCCATCGGTTCCACGAAGGACCTGGCGATCGGGCCCATCTGCCGCGCGCCCTCGACGCCGACGCTGGCCGCCTTGGCCCCCAGCCCGACGAGGGGGACGGTGGTCGCGCCGACTTCCTCGCCGATCCGGTTCGCGAAGCGCCCCGCGCCCGTCTGCGGTTCGTAATCCGGCACCAGCCCGCCCGCGCGCAGCATCATGTCCATGTCTGCGGCCCCGCCACGCGGCCGGTCCGAGAACGGCGTCATGCCCTGTTCGCCCGGCAGCAGGTTCAGCAGCATCGGGGATGCGTTGATGGCCTCCGCAGGCAGACCGGCGACGTTCGCCACGCCCTTGCGGATACCACGGGCCGCCGATCCGGCCACGTCCGTCGCGGTGTCGCCGAAGCGGCTCCAGAAGCCGGGTTCCTCGGCGGTCGGGGCTTCCGCGCCGCCAGCGGGATCCTGCGCCAGCAAGCCCTGGATGGCCGACCGCATGGTGTCCTGATCGGTCCCTTCGGGGAACTCCAGCACGCGACCGTCGGGTAGTTCGACCTCGATCATTCGAAGGCTCCCGTTGCGGGGTTGAAGCGCAGCCGCGTGGCGCCGCCGGTCGGCGCGGGCGGGACGATCGTGCCCGCGTCCGTGTTGACGTTGCCTGGGTTCTGGACGGACACGCCGCCCATCTGGCCGCTGGTGTCGCCGGTGCCGAGTGCGCCGCCCAGGAACTGCTGCTGGCGCTCCAGCTGCTGAATTGCGACGTCCAGGCGCGCCAGACTGTCGGCCTGGTTGCCCAGCATCTTGTCGAGGCCGAGAGACGACCGCGCGTTGCGCAGCATCTCGTTCGACAGGCGCTCGCCCGTCATGGCCTTGGCATACTGGAAGGCCAGCATGTTGCCCAGCATGTCGATCGCGGGCAGGGTCGGGTCGAAGAACTCCTGCGCGACGCCCGCGTCAAGAAGGCCCTGATCGACGTCCTTCATCACCTCGGCCACGCCGCCGCCCAGGAACTGGCCCAGTTCGTTGCCGGTCTGCATCAGGTTCTGGCTCGTGCCGCGCAGCGCGCCGATCACGCCCTGCGACGCGCCGTTCGCGGCGATCATCTCGCGCAGGGACCGGGCGGTGCCGACGGCGGTGCCGATCTCCAGCATCTGCTGCTGGACGCGGCCCTGTGTCGTCCGGCCAAGGCCGACGTCCTCCGCGCTGCCCTGCGCCGCGGTCGAGAACATGGTCGTGCCCGGCGGCAGCGGCGCGCCGGTCTGGGCGTCCACCAGTCCTTGCGCGGTCTGCAGGGCCGTCGTCTGTGTCCCGTCCGGCAAGCGCGCGTTCGTCAGCTTGACGTCGCCGCTGGTCATCCGGTCGTTGCTGTATTCGGCCACCTCGGGCATCGTGTCGAAGCCCAGGGCCGCAAGCGTGTCCTGATCCAGACCGCGCGTCTGCTCGCCCGGCGACAGCGGAGCCATCAGGTTGTCGGTCATGTTCGTTTGCAGCGTCGTGCGGTTGTCGCCGTCAGTCTTGTAGCGGACGCCGTCGAGGTTACGGTCGGCCACATACTGGGTGCCCTCCAGGCCGATGTCCTGGCCCCGGCGTGCCGTCTCGTCGCCCATGATGCCAAGGTCCATCGCACGCTGGTTGTCGCGGACGTTGTTGCCGACCGACGCGCCGTAGGTCAGGTCCTGCCCGCGCCGGTTCGTCTGGTCGCCCATGCGGACGGCCTCGAACGACTGGTTCGGGGTGTAGAGGCCTCCGCCGATCGCCGCGCGTTCGTCGCCCGTGTTGACGAACATGTCGGTCAGCCCGATCTGCTGGGCGCGCTGCATGGCCTGCTGGCGGTTGGCGTCGGCCGTCGCATATCCGGCCAGGTCCTGCCCCGACATGGGCGCGAACAGCCCCGCGATGTTCTCGAACGCCTGGCCGATGGCCGGGTCTGCGTATCGGTTCTTGATGGTCATCCGAGGAACCCTCCGCGCACGCTGTTTACGTTCTGGACCCCCGCGCCGCGCAGGCCGGCGGCCAGTCGGTCGCCGCCGGGCAGCCAGCGGTCGATGCTGTTGGTGATGACTGGATTGCCCGCGCCGGCCATGCTGCTGAAGCCGCCCAACACCGCGCCGCTGCCCTTCAGCAGATCACCCAGCAGGCGCTTGTTGCCGCCCTGCATCGACGCGGCGTCGAGTTCGAAGGCGTTGGCGTCGCTGGACCCGCGCCGGAACCCGGTCATCTGGTCGATCTCGCCCGAGGCCCGGCCCATGCCGCGCATCTTGTCGCCCAGCAGATCCCCGAAGGACCGCATCGACGCCAGGTTCTGCGCGTTCTCGGACGCGCGCTGCGCGGCGTTGCCGCTCTGCGTCTGCAGTTCGCGCGTGGTGATGGACGACGTGCCCTCTGGCGCGACCATTCCCGCCGTGACGTTCGCGTCGCCGGCCAGGGGCGCCTCATAGAACTGCGTCAGGTCCATCTCGCGCTGGCCCTGGTCCTGCGTGAACTGGGCCATTTCGTCTTGGCTTCCCTGCGCTAGGTTCTGCTGGCGCTGCTCCATGCTGCGCTGCCGGGTCCGCTCGGCGTCCAGCGAAGCGGATCGGGCGCGGGCGGCCTGATTGTTGGCCGACGCATGGGCGACGGTCCCGCCAGCGGTCAGGGCAAGAGCAAGAAGGGGAAGTGGGATCATGGCCCTGCTCCTATCGGGTGACGCGCACGGCGCCGCTCGGGGCGCCGTAGCTGACGGGGGTGTAGCCGCGGCTGGCGCCGCCGCTGGCGGCATAAGCCCGCTCTGCTGCGTAACGCTGGCCCAGTTGGCCGGTGAAGCCCTGGAACATATCCCCGATCGGGCTGAAGTCGCCCGCCGGGCGGGACAGGGCCTCGGCGCGGGCGCGGGCCGCGTTGGTCGCGCCGGTCGCGTCGCCCGTGGCGTTGACCTGCGAGATCAGCCCCGACCGGGCGTCTTCCACCGAATTTCGGGCTGCGTTCTGCTGCGCCAGCGCCTGATCCGCGATCTGCTGCTGACCCAGGGAATAGATTTTCTGCAACTCGCCGCCCTGCGTGGCGCGGGTCGAACTGTCCAATTTGCCGCCGCGCGCCAGATCGAACGTCAACTGCTTGTTCGCGTCCTGGTGCTGGTCCTGCAGCTGGGGGCTGGCGAAGTTCTGATAGCTGTCCGCGATCCCGCTGAAGAACTCGGGAGTGAACTGGCTGTCGAAGGTCTGGTTGATGTTGGCCGTGCCCTCGGCGACGCGGGCCTGGCGGGCTTCTTCATCCTCGCGGACCCGGCGCGCTTCACGTTCGGCCTGCTTTCCTGCTTTATTGCCCATTCAGATCGAGCCTCATTGCGTAGCCATATTTGCGAAAGCCGAAGCGCGAGAGGAAGCGGGCGGTCTGCTCCGACATGATGTCATTGTCGTTCCCGCCCAGAACCTCGATCGCGCCCATATCACGGCTCCATTCGACCAGTTTCTTCATCAGCAATGCGGCCGCCCGAGTGCCGCGTTTGTCGGGTCTGACGAACATTACTTCCTGACAGGTGAAAAGGCCAGCGAAAGTGCGGTATTGGCCCCATGTCGCCAGCAGGAAGCCGACGACTTGTCCGGCGTCCTCGACCACGAATACCAGACATTCCTGACGATCCATGTATGCGCCGAAGAAGCTGGCCCGTGCACGGTCCTCGGACCATTCCAGATGCGGGCAGCTTTCGGCGTGGTTCATGCGGACCAGTTCCCGGACGGCCTCGTAGTCGCGGGGCTCGGCCAGTCTCACGCACCAGCGCCGGTCAGTCCTCATTCACCTTGCCCTCGAAGTGGATCACCAGCGCCGATAGCTTGGCGGGGCCGCCGCGGCTTACGAACCGCAGACCGACATGGGTGCTGCGCCCCTTCATGGCGATCCGGCGCAGTCCGTAGGTCGTTTCGGTCAGGTTCGCGATGTCGTCCTGCGTCTCGGGCTGGTTCGGGTCGAACGACACGCCCACGGTCCAGTTGCCCGTGATGGCCGCGTCCACGCCGCGCCAGTCCTTCTCGGCGGTCGGCGCGTCGGCGTCCAGCATCGGCAGCCAGGCGACGGCGGGCGTGGCGTCATAGGCGACATCGCCCGACCAGCCGCCGTAGCAGTAGATCGCGTTGCCCGCGCGCAGGAACACGCGCCGGTCGAACGAGATGGCGTCCTCGATGTCGAACTCCGTCCGAACGGTGCCGATCGTCGAGGCAGCCTCGTAGCGCGTCCAGGCGTTGACCTTGCTGTTCGGGTAGTAGCTGTAGACGAAGATTTCCCGACCCATGACCAGCCAGAACCTCTTGTCCGACGGGTTTATCAACCCGACCACGCGCTGGCGCTGCGACGCGCTCATAGCGGCCAGCTTGGCCGACAGGATGTCGTCGATCGGGACGCCGATGTCCGTTGACGCCGCGGCGTTGGAACTGTCCCGGGCGCGCAGGGACCGCAGGCCGGAGGTGTCCAGATAGAAGATGTCGGCGTCGCCGAACTGCGTCACGCTGCGCGGGCAGTCGGTGCCCGTGTTTTCCAGAACCTGCGACTGGACGACCAGATCTGGGTCCGGGTCCAGGAACCAGGTCTGGACGGTGTCGCCCGTGAAGACGGCCAGCTTGTCGAAATAGCGGGCCAGCGCCGTGATACGGTCCGGCGACGAGTTGCTGTCCGCCACGTTGGTAAAGCCCGCGCCGATCTGCCCCGCGCCGGTGCCGCCCGCTTGCCAGTAGGTCGGCCCCTGGATGGCCGAATAATGCAGGTTCGTGCCCGACCCCGCATACAGCTTTTCTCGGACGGTCAGCACGACATCGGCGGGCAGGAAGTTCGTCGCCCCGAGTTCCGCGCCGCCAGCGGTGTCCGTGCCGGCTGGCGTCGACAGGCTGATCGTGCCGGATGTCGTGAAGGTCAGCGTCCGGCCATTCTGCGCGGTCCCGGCCTCGTTGGTGTGGATGAACACGGTCCCGTCCCGCGCAATGGCGCTGTATTCCGGGTTCGAGGACAGATCGTTGATGCCCTCCGCGATGGCCTCTGCCATCGCCGCCGCGCTGCCCGGCCAGGTAACAGCCTGGCGCAACGCGCGGACCCCGCCGATCGACAGCGTCAGAAGACGCGGGACGATCTCGTTCACGCCGCCGGAGAACGTCGTAGCGGCGCCAAGGGCGAAATTGCCAGTCGTCTGGAAGGTGATCGTCCGGCCGTTCGCCGCCGTGCCGGGGCGCTCTGCTGTCAGAGTGACGACGCTGCCCGCTGCTGCGGCCAGATAGCGGGGCGTGGTCGGGTTCGCGTTGATGCGGGCGGCGATGGCCGCTGCCGTCGTGGCGTTGTCGCCGGTATGGACCAGCGGCGTGCCAAGGATTTCGGTGCCGGACACGCGGATAGAGGTGACGGTGTTGATTACCTCGCCGGCGCCGCCGGTGACGGTAAACTGCGCCGTTGCCTGTTGCGATGGCGTGACCGAACCGCTCTCGACGCGAAGCTGAACCGTCGCCCGTGCGTCCTGCCATGTAGGGACTTCCACGCCATTATAGAAATGCGCGATGGCGCCGTCGGTGAACTCGGCGATCGCGTAAATCTTCCCGCTGAACAACTCCCAATCTCGAATGCGCGCAAGGGTTTTACTCCCACTCTGCAGCCTCTGATATCGGATGAACGGCGACAGGGCTCCGGGGCGGGTGCCCGAACCGAAGACCAGGAGGCCGCTTTCTGTCTGCGCGAGCCCGACCGTTCCCGCGGGGAGGTCGAACTCCTTCACGAACGCGGCGCGGGTTTCGAACTCCCCGCCGCGCGTGATATGTCCGTTGTCGGCCCGGATCAGCACGCCTCCGGGCGTCGTCTCGGGCAACCGGCGCGCGTCTAGGCCGCCGGTCATCTCCTTGATGTGGATCGTGCCCATTCGTTACTCCGGGCGCCGATAGCGCGAAACGTAGGGGCGCGGGACGTGCTGGACGGCACGGGTGCCAAACAGGGAGAACGGCTCGCGCTGGTCCTGGTCGCCCTTGATCCGCAGGTAGTGGCGCTGCGCGGCCTCCAGCTTCAGGTTCGTGTCCTTGGCGCCCGCTTCAGCCAGGATCGCCGCGCCGCCGTAAAGCGCCAGCAGGCGGTCGTCCAGATCGGCGCGGTCGTCATCGTCGCGGAAGGGCCGCAGATCGCGAACGCCCCGGATGCGGATCACGGCCTGCATCTCGGGCGGGGCCGACTGGTTAACGGAGGTGACGCCGCTTTCGTCCGGCATCGGCCAGATTTCCAGCGCGTCGTCTTCGCTGCGTTGCCATGCGCGCGGCGGCCATGAAACCTCGCCCGCCAGGCTGTCATGCGAGAAACGCATGTGGTCGCCGATCCCGTAGTGAAGCGTGCGCCACAGGTGGCCGTCGAAGATCGCGACGTCGCTGATGCGCTCCATCGACAGATCGTTCTTCGGCTCCCAGTTCTCGTTGAACCCGGCGCGCGGGTCGTAATAGCGTCGGCCCGCCCCGGCGGGCAGGTAGCGTGACACCATCAGGTGCGGCCAGTCATGATCGGCCCACAACCGTTCCTGCTCACGCTGCAGCAATCCGATCTGCGCGTCTCGATCCCCCAGGTTGTGCGACGGGTTCATGGACAGGCGGGCCTCGCCGCGCATGTCCGTCAGGATCTTCAGCAGGGTCTGGTTGCGGGCCATTCAGGTCAGTCCATCACGCTGTTGGCGTCTGCGTCGGCCTTCTTGGTGCGCGTGGCGGTCTTCTTCGTGCTGGCGCGCGAGGTGGCCTTCATGGCGCCCTCGGGGATGTCCAGTTGACCGATGCTGCTGACGACCTTGGCGCCCGCGCCCGGATAGACCTGGCGGATGACGGTGTGGCCCTCGGTGTCCTGGACCCGGCCATAGATGCCGGACAGACGCGCGATTTCCTCGGCGTCGGACAGTTCCTCGGCGTCCTCGGGGGCGTCCACGACCTCGAAGTCGGTCAGCGCGTCGGGGCCGTGGATCGCCATCAGAACCGGGATCTCGGACACAGGGACGAAGAATTTCGGGACGGTGTTGTTGGCGTCGCCGCCGATCGCAACCTGCAGGTTGACGTAATCCATGATGCTCTCCTTCGGAAAAGGTCAGCCCGGCCCCGCGAAGGGCCGGGCGTCAGGGTCAGCCGGCGGTGGTCTGGACCTTGCGCGGCGTGGTCAGGTTGTAGCTGCCGTTGATGTCGATCTCTCCGAAGGACAGATAGACCTCGGCCGCCGCGGGCAGGGTGCTGCCCGTGTTGTTGGTCACGGTGATGGTCGACGCGCCAAAAGCGAACGCGACGGTGCCGGCGCCGGACGCGGCCTGTTTGAAGACCTCGCCGGATTTCAGGGCCAGCTGGCCGTTCGTCGAACCGGTCAGCGACGCCTGGGTGGTGCCGGCGGGATAGGGCACGGTAAACGTGCCCGCATTGGCGACTGCGGCGGCCAGCGTGTGCCGAAGGTTCGCGATCGCGCTGAAGGGACGGGTGGGCATGACAGCCTCCATTTCCAAAAGGGTTGAACCCGGCGCTTGCGCGCCGGGCGGGAAATCAGGCGATGTCGTAGATGCCCGACGTGTTCAGCTGCTTCGCGATCAGCGCGCAGGTCGTGGTCATGCCGTTATACATGACGTAGCGGTCATACGGCCGCGAGGGCTGGTGCTTCTTCAGGCGCTGGCCGCGCATGTATTCCAGCATGATCTGCTTGTGGTCGATCGCGATGGCCCGCTTGGTCAGACCCAGATCGTCCAGGGTCGGGTCCCAGACGACGGGGTCGCCGTCGAACTTCAGGCCGCCCATCGCGCCGTCCTGCGCACCGCGGAAGCCGGTCTGCGAGTAGGAGCCGTTCGCACGGATCTCGTTCTCGTAGGCCGCGATCCAGTCGGACCCCGCGTAGTACACGACGTTGGCGCCCGAACCCGCGTAGCGGGTGCGGCGGCGCTTCTCGCCCTGCAGGAAGGTGATCAGCGTGCCGCCGTTGGTCGGGGCGGACGTGATCGCGCCCTGGCCGCCGGCGGTGCCGTTGGCTGCCGTCGCGGCGCGGTTGCGCCACCAGGGGTTCAGGACACGGGACAGGCCACCCGTGGTGCCCGCGGCGGGCGCTTCGGTCAGCAGCGACATGATCCCGGCGATCGACTTGGGGTCGGCCGTTCCATCCGCGTGCAGCAGGCGATCGAAGGCGAAGTCGAAGTCCTCGCCCATCATGTCCAGCTTTTCCTCGTAGAGGTCGTTCAGCTTGATCAGTTCGCCTTCCGGCACGTCGCGCGTGGTTTCGGTGCCGTTGCTCTCGATCACCTCGATACCGTCCATCTTCAGTTCGGTATGGGTGATGACCATGCCCATGTGGTGTTCTTTCCACAGGTAGCGGGCGTTGCGCAGGCCGACGGGGTTGCCGTAGTTGACCTGATCGTCGCCGGTATAACCCTGCAGCGTCAGACCACCCTGGCCGGCCTTGACCTTGACCACGATCTCGCCGTTGCCGCCGGTCACGCGCTCCTTGGCGCGCTTCTCGAACTCGGCCAGCATGGGCTTGTTCGAGACGTTCTGGTTCGCGGATTTCTGGCGACGGTTCAGCCAGAATGCCATCGTCGAGTTGTTGATGTCCGCAAGTTGTGCAGCCGTGAAGGCCATGACTTAGTCCTCGTTACTTCCGCAGCCCCATCTTGATCGCGTCAAGCATGGAGGCAGGTTCTGCGGCGGGGGTTCCCGGTGCTGTTCCGCCCGTGACGGGACGAACCGCGGGGCGCGGCGCAGCGGCAGGTGCCACCACGCGGGCCTGTTGGTTCACGCTCGCATAGGCGCGGTTCAGCTGGTCCCGGACGCCCTCGGGCGTGTTGGGGATGCCTTCTTCGCGCTGCAGGAAAGCGATTTCCCGCCGCATCAGCGGCTCTTTGCTCTGGAACGCCGGGTCGCGGGTGTTGCGGTCGTTGGCCCATGAGATCGCGGTGTCGCGCAGGGCTCGGCCCTGCTGGACACGTTCGTCCTCCTGACGGCGCTGCTCTGCCTGGCGCTGCGTTTCCTGCTGGTGTTGCAGGGTCGCTCGCGCGCGGCTGACCTCCTTGGCGGCGTCCAGCGGCAGTTCGCCGGCCTGAACCTTCGCCCGCAGGTCTTGCGGCAGCGTCTCCCCCGTGGCCTCCAAAAGGCGCTGGATGTGCGGCTTCAACGCCTCCAGTGCTTTCGTCGGGTCCTTCTTCATCAGCGCCATGATCTGAAGACCATCGGCCGCTTCCTCGGGATCGAGGTCGTTCTGCTTCATGAAGTCCTGGACGATCCGATGCTGTTGGGCGTCGGCCTCGAACTCTTTCTTCTGGCGCAGAAGCTGCTGAAAGCGGGGGTGTTTGTTGAACGGCACGTCCGAATAGTTCGTGTCGTCCGTCTCTTTGGGTTCCGGTTCCGCATCGCCAGCGGCGACGGTTTCCTCGGCTGGTTCGGTGGCTGACGGGGCCGGTTCCTCGGTCTTGCCGATCACGTCGCGGACGACGGACAGCATGTCCTTGGGTTCGTCTTTCTCAGGTGCGGGTGACGGGTCCGCAGCACCGGCATCGTCCGCTTGCGCGGGCGAAGCCTCGGTAACGTCTTCGACCTGCTCGGACGACTGCAGGTCTTGGTCTTCTACGTCCTGGGGCATGACTGCTCCTGTGTTATGCCCTGCTAGACATAACGTATGTCAGGCTTTGTCGCAATCCATTTCAGACACGCCTGACACGCTAGACCTGGTTCGACCCGAACGACGCGGAACTGCCCGGCGGCGTCTCGGACGGGCCCGCGGGCGCGTTGTCGGCCCCCTGCCCGCCCTGGGCGCCCGGCGCGGCGGCCGGGTCGTCCGTGGCGATCGCGTTCTGGGGCGCCATCTGGTTCATCGCGGCGATGGACGGCAGGCCCGCGACGACGGCTTCGGTCAGGTCCAGACGGTCGTCCATGCGGCGCAGAACCTCGCGCGCCAGCCACATCGGGTCGATGTTGGGCATCTGCATCAGGAACGGCATCAGCGTCTGCATGTTGTGCATCTCGCTGGCTTGGTTCGGCTTGCCGGTCGATCCGGCCTCGATCTCCAGGAACAGTTGGTCGGCGATCTCGTCCAGCGTCATCTCCGGCCACAGCGCGCCGGGCCCGACGATCTGCGTCACCCGCTCGGGCGACATCTCGCGCAGCAGGATCTGGCCGCTGGCGCGGGCCACCATCGTCAGGAAGTTGTCCAGGTCGTCGACGGACGATCCGTCGCTGGCCGCCATGCTGCTTTCGGCGATCGCGGCCTCGGTGGCCGTGGCCTTCGAGATGCCGCCCATCGTGGCCTGCTGCGATCCGACGACCAGCTGCATGTCCTGGAAGAACGGTCCCGTTTCGTAGAGGTTCGGGTCGACGCCGGGGATCGAGATGGCCTCCAGCGCATCGTTGACGCTCTGGTCCATCGTCAGGTTCAGCGGGATCACGTCGAAGGGCTCGGCCGACCCCAGGCGCCCGTAATCCTTCTCGTCCATCGCGCCGGTCTTGATGACGAAGCGCGGGCGGGCCGCTTGGCGGTGTTCGCGCTGTCCTTGGCGGGATCGGTTCAGTTCGGCCTGCTGGTGCAGCATCAGCCGCGCGTCGGACGGCGGGAACAGTTCCTTCTCGTTCTCGACCTCGTTGAAGGTCAGCGCGTAGACCGGCCAGAAATCCTCGACGAAGACCTCGGGCGGGGCCGGCGAGCGCAGGAACTTGCTGTGCCCGTCCGCGACGTAATAGACCAGCCCGGTCGCCTTGTCGAAATGCTCGTAGACGCGGACCATGCCTTTCGTCTTGCCGTCGCGGCGCTGGCCCTTGCTGTCGGTCGACTGCTGCGCGCGGGGCGCGGCCTCGTCCTCGACCCAGTCCGCGCGGTAGGGTGTGAACCCGTCGTCGATCTCGGCGCCCTCGAACTGCTCCTTCACCTCGTTGGCGGTGAACAGGTACTCGACGGTCAGGTGTCGGGCGCTGACAAAGCCGACCAGCGACGTCGTGTTCTTGTCCGGGATGACCCGCGTGGCCTGCGGGTAATCGAAGATCAGGCCTTCCTTGACGACGACCAGTTCTTCGTTCTGGATGGCCTCCAGCGACAGCTGCAGTTCGCGCGTCTCCGCGGCGATGTCCTCGATCTCTCCTTCGGCCACCTCCTGCGACAGGCGCTCCAGATGCGCGATGCGGTTGCGGATGTCGGTCATCCGGTCCTGCGTCACCGGCGGGGCGCCGAGTTCGCGGACGAAAGCCAGCTTCACATAACCGACGCCGGTCGTGCAGGTCCGGCGGACCAGCTTCTTCATGCCCATCTTGAAATCGAGGGGCTTCTGCTCGCGCATGGCGTGGTTGAACAGCACCTGCAAGGTCTTGCCCAGCTTGGTCAGCATGTCGCGCCGCTGCTGGCCTTGGGTGAAGTCCCCGATCAGTTCCTGGGCCTCCGCGAAGCCTGGGATCTCCGGCATGACCGGCTGGCCTGTCAGGGGGTCGATCGGCATTTCAGACATGCCGGCCATCATCTGCTGCGCCATCTGGATCGTCTGGAACGCCATCATCAGGCTCTGGGGGTTCTCGTCCCAGACAGCGAAGTCCAGCGTCTCGCGGCGGCGCGCGACGACCTTGGGGTTCTTGGCGTAGAGGGCCGCGGTCTTCTGCTTGACGTGTCGGCCGACGATGTTGGCCGTATAGTGCCCTTCCGGCCAAGTCTTGTTCCGGCCGTGGGTGGCGAGTTGCATGTCCTCGCGCATCTTCTCGAAGGCTTCCTTGTGGTGCGACTGATCCTCGTGGATCGTCTGCAGGATGCGCTTGACCAGGGCCGTCTCGTTCTCGGGCACGTTTTCAGCTTCGGCGCCCTCGGCGGTCGGCTGCTGGACCAGATCAGTTTCGTCTTCCATCAGAAGCCCCCGTAGACATTTGCTTTGGCCGCCTGCTCCTGGCGGGCCTGATCTTCCTTCAGCCAGCGCCACGATCCGAACCGTGGTTCTGCCGTCTGCTTGCGCTCGGACTTGCCGAACTGGCTGTTAAGCCCCAGACCGAACAGCGACAGCGCATCGACGAAGTCGTCGTGCAAGCCGTTCGGAAAGGCCAGCATTTCCTCTATAGCCTTATCCCAGATCGCGCCTTTAGGAAAGAAAACCTTGCCGAGTGCGACGCGGGCCGCGATCGACTGCGCGCGCTGCTCCTTGTCGCCCACCGGCGTGACCTCCTGGACGTTCATGTAGCGGCCCGTCTCCTGCATCCGCTTGGACAGGAACGGCCCGATCGACTTGGAGATGTGGCCCCGTTCCGCCCACCACAAGAGCGGGCGCGTGGCGGGCTCGCCGCCGGCCCCCATCTCCAGCATCAGTTCGACAGCCTGGTCCGCCGGGATGCGGCGCCACAGGATGTCGGCCAGCCACAGGTTGCCCTGCGGGTCGACGCCGCCCTTCAGGAAGCAGCTGGGGTCGTTGCGCTGCTTCGTGCCGACCGCGTGGTCGCTCGTCGCGTAGTAGCGCAGGTTCTCCGGCATCTCGTGCGGCTCGTATCGCTGGATCGTCTCGCGGCGGAACAACGTGCCGTCGGCCACCGTTGGCGTCTGCTGGTAGAGGGCTGCGAAGCCGAGCGGGTCGATCCGCTGCTGGGACGCCAGGAACTTCGTGTCGAAGGCGTTCGGCCACAGGGGCTCGCCCGGCTCGCGCCCGAGCGGGTCGTCGTCCTCGGCCAGGGCCGGCAGCCGGATGATCTTCCAGTTCGCGGCCTCGATGCTGTTGTAATGCTCGTTCTCGGGGTCCGTCAGGCGACCGATGATGTCGTCGCTATGCCAGCGCGTCATGGTGATGACGACCAGTTTGGGGCCCATCAGTCGCGTCAGGGCCACCTTCGTGAACCAGTTCCACGCCGCGTCCCTGATCGTCTGGCTGCGGGCTTCCTCGTGGTCTTTCAGGATGTCATCTATGAGAAGACAATTATGAACTAGGACGCCGTTCGCGAAGAAGCACTCGGTTTCTTCCACCTGTATGTCGTAGACAACGGCGCTTCTGCCAGTGTCTTCAATCGAGACGACAACGCTTCTTTCTGATCCGAAAAATGCACCTTCATGTGACAGTCCCAGCACAGGGTCGCCAAGTTCACGGTCCTGTTGTTCAGCGGGTTCTCGTCGATGTGATGAACATTCAGTTTCTCCGTGCCTTCGCACAGAAGGCATCGGTTCCCGTCCCGCTTCAGCACCAGCGGTCGAATTTCCCGGTAGTGCCTGGCCACATGTGGCTTCGTCCGCTGCTTGAATACGCCGCCGTTCCATCGGGGGTTGGCAGCGCCCAGCATCTTCGCTGAATGCGCCCGGTCCGCACAGTCCCGACCGCAGAACGCCTGATACGAGGTCGCTGGGACGAACATCGCGTTGCAGCGAGGACAAGGCTTCATCTTTGCCAGGCTCCGCGCTTCGTATTCCTCCGCCTTGAACTGCTCCAGACACGTCTTCGAGCAGAAAGGCCGCGTCGACATCCCGCAGCTGGTCTCCTTCGGCGCGGGGCCTCCGCACTGCGAACATTCCCTCTTGCCGTATCGCCGCTCGTTGCTCGCCTGCGACCAGCACTGGTTCGAGCAAAACGTCTCCGTCAACCCCCGACGCTCGTGCTTCATAACCTCGGCCGCTGTCCGAACCCCGACGCTCTGGCACTGCGCACAAGAGACGATCACCGGGGGATAGTTCACGCGCTTCGGTCCACCGTCCGTCGACGAAGAAGCGATGGTCGCTCGTAGCTTCGACAGTTCGTCCTGCGTTATCGGTAATCCTGAATATCCGAGCCTCTGGACGCACGGCGACAGCCTGGACGGCTCGCCAAACGACGCGACCGCTTCCTGGGCAGTAGGAAAGAACTTTTTGACCGACATACACGTCACGCAGTTTGACCGAACCTTCCTGACAAACTAGCACGGTATCCCCGGTTAAACAATGCGCTCCTTTGCCTGTCAGGCCAGTCCCGCGACCGACAAAGACCAGACGGCCGTTGCGGGTGGTCAGCATGTTCGACTTCGACGTGCCGCCCGCCTGAAGGGCGTGGCCGGGGAACACCTGGCGGTGCTGCGGCGACTTCATGATGTTGCGGACGTCCGCGCCCATGTCTTCGGCCAGGCTGTCCGCGTAGGTGCCGACGGCAATGTTCCATTCGGGGTGCCGACCGGACAGCCAAGCGGTGAAACGCTTGGTCGCCAACTCGCTCTTTCCATGACGAGGAGGCATGCAGAAAATCATAAGCTGGATCTCGCCGCGCTCGACGGCCTCCATCGCCCGCGCGACTTCCTCATGAAACCGCTGCGCGTCGTAGGTCGTGGCGCGCGGGTCCGAGGTGTTCTCCGGGTCCGGCATGGTGAACTTGGTGTAGAGCAGCAGATCGTCCCGCGCTTGCATCGCGATCTGCTGGCGCTCCAGAAGGGCCAGTTCCTCGTCAAGGGCGCGCTGGGCTTCCTCGGCGGCGTGCTGTGCGGCGTGACGTTCCAGCTGCTCCGTCTCCCAGTCATAGCGGCGGCCGGTCAGCGGATTGACCCGCTTGGCCCGGCTGCCGTGGTTGTTGGCGGGTGTCGGCTTCAATTCAGGTCACGCCGCCGGGCTTGCGGCTGGCGAAGCGCGACCAGACGAAGCTGCCCAGCACCGTGCCGACACCGCCGACGATCGTGGCGGTCCCGCCGGCCAGCGTCTCGGCCAACAGGGGGATGTTGATGCAGGCGTTGTCGGCGCCGGTCATGGTGACGGCCCCGGTCCAGGTCAGGGCGCCCCCGATGGCGTAAAGCGCGATGCGGATCGCGAGTGCAGCAGGTCCGAACATAGGTCAACCTTTCCAGATGACGGCCGCGATGGCGGCCAGGATGGCGGCGAGAACCGCCGGGATCGTCAGTTTGCCGGTCGCCTTTTCAGACACGGCAGGCGCAGTTGCGCCGGGCTTGGCATCGGGCAGCACGGGCGAACCCATGAACGCCAGGATCTGTGCCTGCGACAGCGTGCGGATCGGGCGCCAGGTGATGCGGCCGTTCTCGCCGACCGGCCAGACGGCGGCCTTTTTGCTGCCGTAGCTGCCCGATGCCAGAAGGTTTCCTTCCGCCTCGCGGCGCTCCTTGATCTCTGCGGGCGTCCGCCAGTTCTGCACCATGCTCATTGCAGCGGCGCCCGCTTTGCCATCCAGCCACAGCTTGACCCAGTTCGCGCGCCCGATGGCGCCGGTGTTGTAGTGGAAGCTGACAGCCGCGTCGAACTGATGCTGCGGAACCGTCCGGCCCGCCAGAACGCGGTTCACGGCGGCCTCATATTTCGGCAGGTCCGCCCGCAGCACGCGGAAGGCTTCTGCGATGCCTGCGTCCAGATCGGCGGGCATCCCGCGCGCCATCTTGGACGGGACCGGGGCGCCTGCTGCAGCCGTGTGCCCGACGCCATAGGTCCAGACGCCCACGCTGTCGAGATAGGGTCCGGGCACGACGCCTTCGTGCGCAGCCAGGAAGGCGATGCCTTGGTCGGAGGTCTTCATGGTCATTGGACAGGCCCTCTTTCTAGTTTGGCCTCGATCTTGCGGACGCTGTCGAGGATCAGCAGAAGACGCTCGTCCTGGCGGGCGCCGTTATTCTCCAGCCCGCGGATGCGGGCTTCGTGCGCGGACAGCGTCTCGCGCGTGCGTTGGTCGGTGGTTACGGCATTGTCCTGCTGGATCCGCACCTGTTCCTGTACCTGGCCCAGGCCCGCCGTCATCACGCCCCAGGAGATCCCGGCGGTGACGAGGATGGCTCCCAACGTGACGATGTTTGCTCTTGCTTCGACTTGCATGTGCTGTCCAGACATTGGCTTTTCCTGCAATTCAACGTGTTTGCCGGCCTGCGCGTTGCGCCCAACCGACCGAAATGACGATCAACATCGCGAACCAGCAAAAAATGGCATCCATCCACAGGCCTTTGACCAGGCACGCGGCTGCGTAGCACCCTGACGTAAGTGCGACGGTATCCAGAAACCCGTCCCAAGCGGCCGGCAGAATGCGCTTCCCCTGTCTCGCGGCGCGCCACAATTGCGCGCCCTCCCAGAGGACCAGATAACCGACAGACACGAGGATAACCGCGGTCCACACATCGATGATCATCGCGGCGACGGCCCACAGCCCTAATCCGACATCCCTATGCGCCATGAACGTCGCGGCCCAATGGTGCGGATCGGATTGCGCGTCAGGGGTGCGCAGCAGGTCGCCAAGGAACCCCATCAGACCGCCTCCATCTGATAGCCGAAGCCCCACACGCTGCTGATCGTGTAGCGGCCAGCCAGCTTGACCCGCATCTTGCTGATCTGAACCTGGATCACTTCCGGACCCGGCGTCTCTTCGAACGTCGCTGCCGCGCCTAGGCGTTCGTGGGCCACTGGGCTGCCGAGGTGACGGTGAAGCAGGCCAAAGATAGCCGCCTGCGCCTGTGTGAGGCCCAACGACAGCCCAAGCGCCAGATCGGCGTCAGTCTGTCCGGCGACTTGCTCATAGGCCTCCAGCGCGTATTCCAGCGCGTCCTTGTCGCTCATTCCCCGGACAGCCTCGCGCAGGGTTCGCGGCGCGGGCGGTGGCGGGCCGTTCCTGATGGTCAGCCCGGCCCGGTCAGCGATGCGATAGACAGCACCTTTGCCCATGCCAAGATCGTCTGCGATGTGTTCGACCGGGCGCCGCTCCGCAATGCCCCGCTCGATAGCGGCCACGTCGCCGGGGTCGAGCGGTTTCGGGTTGGATTTGGCAGGACACGGCCTGCCAGCAGCCGAGGTCAGGGCTTTGCGCGGGTCATACCCGTTCTGAATGCGGCGCAGGACCGTTGACGGAGCCACGCCGATCTCGCGCGCTAATGATCGGATGCTGGTCATGGCAGGCCCCACTTAGCCGACAGAACCGCCCTGATATCGGCATCTTGCTCCGCTGTCGGCGTTCCATAGACGAGGACCAATTCAGCCAGTTTGAACGATGCCCTGCGCCCAATGTTGTTCGGATCGCCACCAAGGTAGAGGGCGTTATCCAGCGCCTCGCCTGAACCAGAGTTCATGCCGTTGCCAACTGCCACAGTGCCCCCGTCAACGCGCACGTCAAAGAGGGTTCCGTATGTCGGCCTGACACGCGTCCGCAGGATAGCCTTTTTTCCGACTGTGAAGCCGCTTGTGACTGCCTGCGATCCATTCGGCGCGTTGACCTGGAACGTCGATTGCGCAGCATCAGCACCAGGCCGGATGATTGAAGGCATGACCTTGACTGACCGCCTCACCGTAGTGGCATCGCGCGGGGCGGCTTGGATTGCCATCATCGGACGCAATCCGCCGTAAGACGACACGTCATTTAGACCTGCAATTCGCTCCGCGACCATGTAAACGGTCAGGTAGGAATGCAGCGGCCCATCCGCGCGCAGCATGTCGCCCGAAACAGCCCCGTCGAATGTGACGGCAGGTCGCGTGCCATCCCAACCCGTCGCGCTGTAAGCCGGTGCCGTAGAGGATGCAGCAACCGACAATGCGAACCCTGCGGGCGATTGATCCTGCCAGCCGGTCACGTCGCTGCCCGTCAGCGTGATGGATGCCGTTTCGCTTGCGTCCGCATTGAACAATAGCGCCGGGCCTGCAATCTGCGAAGCATCGATGCTGGTAAGATCAGCATGGATCGTCTGACCTGTCGCGATCACGGTTGCCGAACCATTGACGCTGGTCGCGGTGATTTCGCAGGTGATAGCAGCTCCGATGTCCCCCGAGACAGCCGTATAGGTGCGCGCTGTTGCCCCGCTGATCGCAGCCCCGGCCCGTCGCCATTGATAGGCCAAGGCGGGCTGCGGCTCCCCTCGCACATCAGTATCCGCCGACAGCACGCGCCCGACGACCGGCGTGCCGTTGACCTGGGCATTGGCGATGCTCGGCTCTACGCCTTGTGCCGCGACAAGGCCGCCAGTGCCGTAAGCGTATGCCTTGAGGATTTTCCCCAGGGACGTGTCGTTGAGCGCAGCCCCGCCGCTGCCTGAAATGCTCGTTTCGCCAAAGACGAAATGCAGCTCATCCGTTCCGTTGAATACGGGGTTAGGAACGCCGAGCCTGTATGTGTCAGCGGCGCGGATACGGGTTTCGCCCGTCCATCCCCCGGCCTGCGTCCAGTCGCGCTGATAAATGTCTCCATCCCGCTCTGTTGCCAGCCCTTTGGCATAGAGCAAGCGCATAGACCCATCGGCCATTGCACGCATGCCGAGGCCATTGTAGCGGTTGCCGAGGGTGCCGACCAAGACAGGTTCCGACCACGTGCCGCCGCTGCGCACGATCTGATAAAGGGTTCGCGTTCCAGCCGCTGTGTCGCCCTGCTGATAAATCAGGTGCAGGCGACCGGCTGCGTCACGCTCCGCAAAACCAAAGCCGCCGAAGGTTCCCTGGGCGGTCTGATCAAGAACCCTGTGGTCAGCCCCCAGGGTGATCGGCAGCGATGCCTGCGGCGTGGTCACAGTGCCCGATATGTTGGAAACCGCGCCCGATTGCAGATCGTAGTCCAGGAACCAGACATCCCTGCGGGCCGTATCCTCGGTATTGGACCCGTAAATGGGCAGGATGACCTTGTTGCTGCCATTCCTGACAGGCCAACCGATATAGCAACGGGTATCGGCCCGCTGCGCTACGGTAAACTCACCGCCAACGGTCCCGTTACCGTTTGACAGGCTGGTGATTTTGCGCAGCACCAGAGGCATCCCTGTGCCCGTGTTGTCACGCATGAACAGGAAAATCGTGGTCCCGTGCGCGATAGGGTGCGGATAGCCGTAGCCGTCCGTGAAGTCGCCGCCGATGATGCCTCGCCGAACGAAGGTAGCGGGATCGCGGGGGGCCGTCGTGGACCACCACAAAAGACCGCTGCTGTGCCCGCCGCCGAAGACGTGAACATGCCCCTGATGGTCAAAGCAAAGTGTCGGAACGCCGTGATCATCATCAGGGGCCGTGGAGGCGAAAAGATCGTAGGTCTGGCTCCATTCGCTGGTGGCGTGGTCATAGATACGCAGCGCGGCGCGTCGCTCGCGCCCGTCCCACCGCTCGTAAGCAACCCAGGTCTTGTTGCCTGTCGCGTCATAAACAGCATTCGGCACAGAGGCATAATACCAGGGATGTGTGACAATATCGCGGGCAAAATAATCGACGCTGGCGATAGTCGGGGCGGTCGGGGTGACCGTAAGATTTGCCTGCCGGGTTGCATTGGGCGGGACGCCGTTTGCCGCCGTCCAAGTCGCCGCATAGACCCGATCTGCATCGCCGGGAACCGCGCCGCCCGCATACCGTCCATCGGTGACGGTGATCGGCGTGCCGTTGCGGGTCGCGGCCAGCGTGACCGTCGGCGTCGGGGTGCCTGCGGTGACAGTGGGGGCGGTGAACACGATGTCGTTGCCGTCAACAGTGATCGTGCCGCCAGAGCCGAAGGTGGGGGCGACGGACGGGTCCGGTATCTGGCCCCCATCCACGCCGTCGATCCACTTCTGGACCTTCTTCGGCGTCGTCAGATGATAGGAGCCGTTGATCGTGACCTCGCCGAACGACAGATAGACCAGCCCCGACAACGTCAGCCCCGAGCGGTTCGTCACGGCGATGCTGGAAGCGCCGAACGAGAACTCGACCTGGCCCGGGCCCTCTCCCTGCGGGACGGCGCCGCCCGATGCGAGGGAAAGTTGACCTTCCGTCGATCCAGCCAGTGTGTTCTGGGTCTGCCCGGCGGGGTAAGGGATGTCGAAGGTGCCTCCAGTCGCAACTGGGCTCGCAAGCCGGGTCTGAATGCTCGTAATCGCTGATACCCGCATGGCCCCGCCTGATCCTTGTCCGATTTGTCGGCCAACATGCCAGACAACTGGGCGGCGTGCAAGAAAAAGCCCGCCGCGAGTGAGGGAGGATCGCGCGGCGGGCCAGTTCGAGGCATCCCATGACGGATAACTGCAGGATGCGTCAGGTTTCGTCGGTCGTCAAGCCTGACGACAAGCCGCCGCGGAATGAAGCCTCTGGCGCAACAGATACCCCTCGAACGCCCAGATCTTGTTGCGGGCGTTGTCGCGAGCGATTTTGCGACCGATCTCCCGGTCAAAGTTCTCGGGGCTCGCGGCGGCGCTTTCCCCGGTGACGATGAAGCCGTTCCGCAGCGTCAGTGCGCACACGGTCAGCGTGGTGTCCGGGAAAACGTGGAATTGCTCATGCTTGATGGCCGCGTCGATGTCCGCGGGCGTCAGACGCGGGGCGGTCTTTCCTTTGGCCTGGATTTCGGCCTCGATCTCGTCTTCGGAGTGCATTTGGTGGTCCTTTCGATCTATCGCGCTTCTCGGCGCCTGTGCCAGAAGGTTGCAGGATGCCTGACAGACATGTCCGACGTCAAGGACGATGCTGCGGGTCGGATTTTTCGACCGATTAGGCCGATCCGGCGATGCGGGCGACACCCCGATTTTTTAGACCCGAGATTTTTCCCGGCGTGTCCTGCGCCGGCTTTCGGGTGCGCGGGCGAGTGCCCCCCAGGGGTCGGCCGGGGTCGAGGCGGGCACCGATCGGCCCGTATTTGGGGCCAGTGCGCGCAACATGCGCCCAAGAAACCCGCCTTTCCCTCGCCTTATCAGCACGTTGCACCCCCTTTGTAAGGGTGTCATCCGAAAACGCCCCCATCCTGGGCGGGTTCGTTGTCGATCACTTCCGCCTCCGGCATGTCTTCGAACGCCTTCAGCTGGCGGGCCCGCAGTTCAACGATACGGGCGGCCAGTTCGGCCGGCGTCATGTCTTCTGGTGCCTTCTCCGCCGCCTCTGCATTGCGCCCCAGCGAATAGGACATGGTTATCTTGATGCCTTCCACGTGTGTCTTGGCTGTCATCTGGGGTTTTTCGGACACCGCGTCATCTAGGATCTTTTCCAGCGCCATCACGGCCTTGGGTAGCAGCTTGTTTTCGACATATTTCGCCTGTTGCGCGCGCACGGCTTCAGCCACAGCGGGCCGGGCGGCCACTTTGCACGCCAGCCGATCGGGGTCAGCATACCCCGCCTTATATCCCGCAAAGGGCGCATTTCCCGTTTCTGCCATATGCTTAACAAACACTTTTTCCTGGGGCGTGAGATGCCCGCCGCGCCTTGGCATGAGCCTAACCCTTCCGCTAACCGCCGCAAATGCTTAACGTTTCTGCCGCCCCGCTTCTATACGGGCGGGAAACGCTGCGATTTAACACCATACGCCAGTTGCGAACCGTTCGCAAAGATATCTGCATATCGGTGCATTTTTGTGCTTGTCTGTCGTGTTTGTCTGACATACAACTATGACATACAACCTGACACGGAACGCAGACACGATGCCCCGCCTAGACAAGAGAAGATGACCGGGCCGCCTAGAACGGGCGGCCGATCCGAAACCCCGAATGAACCCACCAGCACGCACAAGGAACTGACCCCATGACCCAAGCAATCGTCACCAAGTACATCGGACCGTCCAACACCAGAGGCTCGCGCATCAAGGCGACCGCATGGGCCGGATCGGTTACCGTCCCTTACCAAAGCAACCTAAGCAGCGAAAAGAACCATGCCGAGGCGGCCCGCGCTCTGGCGACCAAGTACGGATGGCACGGAAAGTTTGTGGGCGGCGGGATGCCCGGAACAGATGGTTTCGCTTTCGTGAACATTTCCGCCGCCGCGGGTGAAGCTGTCTTCACTACCTATGCCGAAAATGTCTGAAATGACGACAGACGATCTTGTTCTGCGCCCCCTGACCGGGGCGCATCGCTGGAACGTCACCCCAACCCGAAAGGCTCACACCATGCAAACGATCACTCTTGCCATCCCCCGCGGCGCCAAGATCGGCCCCGATGCAAAGCCAATTTACGGTTATGAAAACGTCACCGCTACGGTTGACCGGGGTTTGGCTGTTCACAAGGCAGTTGGAAAAGGCCCGCGCTGGAAATGGACGATTACCCACGTTTCCACGGGCTTTGCGTTGGAACGCATCGGCGCGATGACAAAAAAGCAGGCCTTGGAGAACATGGAACGCGCGCTGGCGCTGCCTGTCGACTGGACCTTGCCCGAGGCTGAAATCTTCAAGGTGCTGCGGGAAGATCGCCGCATCATGGACGGGATAAACGCCATCGCCACCCACAATTGACGCGCTTGTCAGGCCGCCCCGCGCCGGGCGGCCGTGCTGGAACGTCACCCCAACCCGAAAGGCTCACACAATGGCACGTAGACCCGCTTGCATCTCCCGCACCCTGAAGCAGATTGACGCCCGTTGCATCGGCGGCGGCGCCGGCGCCGGAAAGCGCGAATTGCGCGACGCGCTGGAACTGCGGTTTCAATTCGGCGAATTGCCGGTTTTCCAGAACTGGGCCGCCGCGTCCGGCCTGCCCGCATCGGCCCGCGCCTTAAACGCCGATCAGATGTTTGACGCGCTTTATTGCCTCGCCTGGTGCCGCGCTTGGCTGCGCCCCGCGTCCGAGTATGTCCAGATGACCCGCCACAACGAAGTCCAGCTGGATCTCTTGGCCGCCTGACGCGCCTGTTAGGCCGCCCCGCGCCGGGCGGCCGTGCTGGAACGTCACCCCAACCCGAAAGGCTCACACCATGACCATGACCATGAACAGCTTCCAGAAATGGGCCGATGACTACGGACGCGCCCACGGTTTCATCGTCCTGATGACCGGGAATTGGGTCACGATGCTGAAAGATGATCTTTCCGAGGTCTGTCACTCCGCCGCTGGCGTGCAAGCGGTCTGCGACCGCGACGCGGAAAAGCGCGATGCGCCAGAGGCGCTGTAGGCGTGCTGTGGGCCCTCATTCTGGCTGCCGCTATCCTTGCCCCCGCCGCAGCCCTATTTGCCGCCCTGTGCGGCCTCCTGGGACGTCTGGCGGCCTATCCCGTCCTTAAATGTATCCCGACCCGCAAAAGGAACTGATCCGATGACATCCACCGAAATGCGCAAGCACCCGCCTTTGGCTCCCGGCTACCACTTCTCAAACGTTGCGCCGCTAGGGCAGGATCCCGACTGGCGGGTTGAGCTTGCGCCGCCTGCCGCGTCTGGTTTTCTATTTGGGTACGAGCCCGCGGATCTTCTGGCCAAACAATATCGCTGACGCGCGCCAGCTGCACCACACAACGCCCCGCCCGGTTCGCCGCGCGGGGCTTTTGCTTGCCCGATCGTCGGCCAGGTTGCAGGGTGGTGGCGCCCCCATCCTGTGTCCGGAGATCCCGCCATGCTGTCCCTTGCAATCGTCTTTGCCCTGATCGCCGTGCCCGTCGCGATATGGGCCCTGCCCTTCCGCGCCTGCCGCGCCCTGAACGCTGGCCTTGTCCGGGGGCTGGATCGTTTCTTTGCCTGGGCGTTCCCGCGTCAGGGTCGCTGACATACAATCCCCGACCATCCGCCGCGCGTTTGACCTCATGGCGTTAAGGCTAAATCCCAACGTGCTGCCGACGCCAGCAACGCGACAGGCGGCAGTGGAGCAAAGCCCCATTTTCAGCCACTGGCGCGCCACTGGCGCAGTGGTAAATGGGGCGTGCGCCAGTGGATTTATCCTTAAGGCCAAATGACCAGTGGCGCAAATGGCCGTGCGCCAGTGAAACTAAAAAGTGCGCCACTGGATTTCCCCACTGGCGCACCTCCGATGTGACATACAAAAAGCAAATGGCAACAACTTTTGCCTTACCCGAAAACGTCCTCCGCAGCGACGCTTTTGACATACAACCCTTTGCGTGTTTTGCGCTGTGTTTTCGACTGATATTCGCGCGTCTCGATACGCCCTTCCTTCAACCAGGCCGCGATGATGACCTTCGCTTGTTCCGGGGACTTACCCAGGGTGGCGACGACCAGATCCCCGACCCATCGGCCCTTGTCCTGCGTCCGCGCCGAATAGCGTTCACCGTCCTCCATGCCCTCCCCGATCAACCGGAGTAACGGCGCCTCTTGGTCCCCCACCCCATCCCATGCGTCGGGCATCTGCCACGGCGTTGCGACCTGCACGTTGTCCCCGCCTGCATAGGCCCCTGCACCGTTGCCCAGCGCCACGCCCTCTAGCTTCAGCCATTCCGTCTTCGCCAAGGGCGGCGCCATGTTCGACTTGGCGTCGTCGATCCGCACATACATCCGCCGTTCCTCGTCAGGCACCCCGACACGCACCGCTTCCTCCGAAGACATGGGGGCCAGAGTGTAGGCCGAACGTGCGCCGCCGCCCTGGGTCGATCCGCCCCTCATGCTGTCCAGATCGCCCGCGATGGCGCCCTTCTTGGTGTGGTGGACGAGAACGACGGCCGCGTCCGTTTCCTGCGCGATCTGCGCGAACAGCCGCATCACCTCGTCCTGCGCCTCGTTGTCGTTCTCAGACACGCCATGCGACCGCAGGAACGGGTCGACGATCAGCACGTCGATCGCCTCCCGCTTCATTTCCTCGATCAGCAGATGGTAGTCCGGCTGGACGATGAACCCCGCGTCGGTTCCTGTGCCGGTGCGGACGATCTTCATGCCGCGGTCCCGTCCGCTGTTCAGCCGCAGGTTCTCCAATGCCGCCGGGCCCAGATCATAGTGCTGCAAGGCGGCCTTCAGGCGCCGCTTCAGTTCGATGATGTCGTCTTCCAGGTTATACAGCCACACCCGCAGCGGACGCCCGCCCTGCGGCTTGTCATGCAACAACGCGATGTTCGCGGCGCAGGACAAGGCCATCGCATAGGTGAAGGCCGTCTTGCCGACACCGCCCGGCGCCGCGATGAAGGTGACGTATTTCCGAAGGATCTTGTGCCCGTATAGCCATTCCCTCGGGGGTAGGTCGTCCAGGTCGTCCAGGGTCATGCGTCCTGCCGTGATCGGCGGGGTCTGCGCCTCGGGATTGTTTTCCCGCTCCTGCTCCGCGATGGTGTCGAAGATCGTCGTTCCGTGCTGCTGCCCGGTGGCCTCGTCTCTGGCGACAGGCTGGAACCAGGCATCCGCGCGGTTGAAGGCACCCTCTGACGTGGCATCGGCCTTCTCGTAGAGATAGGACGCGCCAACCCGGAACGGGCCCTTCATGCGTCTCCAGTCGGCCGCATAGACGTCCGGGTCGTTCGTGCGCCCGTGATCGTCCTCCCATCTGTCGCACCAACTGGCGTAAATCTCGAACGCCTCGTCCTCATGGTCTGGCAAGGCCGCCTTGATCGCATAGCCGAAATCACGATAACTTTCGCGCGACGGGAAATGATGCGAGGTGTTCGGCGTGGCGGCAACCGCGCGGCGCACCGTCTGGACATCGCCGCGCAGGGCCGCCTGGTTGATGTCGGTCGTGGCGCCTTCCCGGATCAGCTTCGGATCGGGCCCGGCCTGCGGCAGCAGGGTCAGCAGTTCCTGCAAGAGGCCGTCGATCTGGTTCGGCTCGAACAGCGGCAGGTCATCATAGTCGACCAGATCTCTCGGCCAGGTGTAGGGCTGGCGCGTGCCGGGGTGAATGCCGTGGGCCACGAACATCCGACCATCGGACAGCGCCTCGACGCGCTCGGCCTGGCCCCTGTCATCGCGGGGGCCGAAATCGATGCGCGTGTAGCTGTAGGGATCGGTCACGCGGCACAGGTAGAGGGCCTTGGGGTAGCGTCCGACCCGGATCGGCAATGCGCCGCCCAGGTGGCGTTCTATGGCGTCCCTGATGATGCGCGCGTTTTCCTCTGTCGGCGCGTCGGCGTCGATCGCGATCAGACCGGACCCGGTCTTGATGCCGATGCCGGCGCCCATGCGCTGCCACCGCTCGAGATCGGTTTCGTCAGCGACGTGCGGAACCCAGTCCCAAGAAAACCAGTTGCCGTCCCTGCCCTTGATGCCGGGTGTCTTGCCGCGGCCGTCCTGGGGCGTGCCGATGCGCTTGAACAGGGTGGAATTGGCCGAGATCGGGGCGGTCGGCGGGATGATCGGCACGAGGCTGGTGTAGCCGCGCGCCCAGAGATCGGCGAATTTCATCAGGGCCTCTTGTCGGTGCGGGAGCGGGCCGTGTCGTCAGAACGCAACATCTGCACGACAGACATCAGACAGCCACTTGATGTAGTTGGCGGGCTGTCGTATGGTGGCCTCACTCCTGTTGGTGGGGGTGTCATCTGTGTGATGGTGAAGGCGGGGAGAGATCCTCGCCTTCTTCCGTTCTTACGCCGGGCGCGTGTCTGCCGACAAGCCTGTCGTCATTTCAGACATCATCGCCCTGCATTTCCTCGGCATAGGCGTCGACCACGATCGAGGCGACGAACTGCGACATGCGGACCTCTTTTGGGCAGTTATCTATCAGCCATTGCTTCACGTCATCGGACAGCGCAGCGCGGAACTGATAGGGGAAGTTACGACCGATCGGCAGATCAACGGCGGGGCGCTTTCGCTCGGCCCGGGGCTTCCGGTTGTAGCGATTGTAGCTGACCGTCGTCTCGGATATGCCAAGCGCGGCCGCTACATCTGCGGCGCGGGCGCCAGCTTCCATCTGCGTTAGTATCCAGTCGTCACGCTCGTTTATGATGGCCGGGGCCGTGCCTTTTTTCATCCGGCCCTGGATGCGCAGCGGCGGTCTTGGGATCATGGCGCCACCTTGCGCTTGTGCGCCAGGATCGCGTGCGCCGTCGCATAGGCCCCGTTGCCGCGGGCGATCTGCGCGGCCTTGTCCAGGGCTGCGTTCCACTCGTCGGTTGCGTAGGGGTCTTTCGGGTTGCCGTCCGTGCGGGGGCCGGGGGTGAGCATCAGGTCGGTCACGGCTTTCCCTCCTGTGCGATCTTGGCGAGGGCGGCGCGCAAATCGTCCAGTTTGGCGATCAGGTCCGCACTTAGGTATTCCCGGTCATGAAAAATGGCCTGTTCGACCATAGCCGTTCCCGCCTCCACCAGTTCCCGCACCACGGCGTCGTGGTGGTAGCGGGTGCCGCCGGGGAACGGCTGATCATCGTGCTTGTCCAGCATATCGAACGAATACTGGAGCCAGATTGTGCGTGGCTCACTCATGGCTCTTGCCCTCCTTGGGGTTGCGGCGAAGGGCGCGGTCCCGTGCCTTGATGAATGCCGCCCATGCCTTGCCCTTAGGGCCGTTCTTGCCGCCGCGATCAGGTGGGGTGGCTTCATAAGCGACGTGCAGTTCCAATGCTTCGTTCATGTATTTTATAGCGCAGGACGCTTCACGACACGTTTCCAGCAGTGCATCCAAGCCGTCACACTGGCCGATGTAATCACGGTCCACTAACAGTGCTGCAATTTTAGAAAAATATTCGCTTGTCATTTTGCTCTACCTCACAAGGGTTCGAATAAGTTTGGCAGCTTCTTTCCGGCCATCTCGCAAGCCCTGATGATGCGGCCCCGATGTTGGCTTCCCGCCCTTAATTGGCTTCACGTCAGCCAATTTCGCCGCCGCCTCAATCGCCGCGTTCCACTCCGCATCCTTCACGGCGGTCAGGGCTGCGGTGGCTTCGGTGGGTGGGGTGAGTGTCTCGATGCTGTCTTTGCATCCGCACGCATAATACGCTTCATCAGCCGCAGCATCCCGCCCCGCCTCCCACGCCGCTGCTTCACGGGCGCTGGCTTCGGTGAGCTGAACCATCGCCGTTGCCGACGCCCCGCATACGGTGTTGTGGGCCGCCTCCGCCGCTTCCAGCCGCTCACGCAGGGCTCGGGCAGCATCGGCATCCTCCATGTCCCGATAGTGCCGGTCTTGGAACCACTTGCTTGCCGCGTCAAAATAAGCCTGCCGATCAGCCGCGTCGTTTGTGCGGAAAGCCTTGAGGCGCAGCTTGTCGATGCGTGCTGCCACATCCTCGCGCGTCGGAGTCATGCCGCACCCCCGTTCTGCGAGAGGGCGGCGCGGATGGTTGCGGCGAACCCGCTGCCGGGATGGATTGCCTCCAGCTCAATCTCGGCTTGACGCAGCAATTCCGCGTAACGCTGTGCTTTCGCCCGCAGATCGTTGGCAGGCTGCGGGGCCGGGGCGGGCTGCGAGATCACGGCGACAACGGCGTCCGTGATCTCGTCAAGCCGTTCCGATACCGGCACGAAATCATCCTGCGTCATTGTCCCGACGCTCCACGCCTCCCAAACGCGAGTGCAGTCATACGCGCCATATGATAGTTCGCCTTCAAGCGCGGTGCGAACAGCCGCCCGCAGATCGTCGGCAGGGGTGGCGCGGCGGTGGGCTATGATGATCTCGCGCAACTTCGGCTTGATATTGTTGAAGGCGTGGCCGGACATGGTTGATCCGGTCGCGTTCATCCACTCAACAAAAGCCCAGCCCTGTTCATTCAGCAGGGTTTCGTCCAGCGCCTCGTCGGTCAGTCGTTCGGTCATTTCCGTGCCTCACTCTCGGTAACGGCGACAAAGCGCCCGGTGGATTGATACGCTGCGATCAGGTCAGGGCGTCCGTCTGTTGCGGGGCCGCTCTGGATCGCGCTGTAGCCGATGTGCAGCACGGCAGGGGCGGGGCGGCGGGCGTAAGGAACCGGGTTCTTCATTTCATCACCTCGACAGCACAGGCCATCGCCTCTGCACCGACGTAATTGGAACAGGCTTCCGGTCTGGTGGGAGCGGCGAAGGCGCTGCTGGCCATCAGCCACAGCAGCGCACCGACCGCAGCAGCCAGAACGAGCAGGCACAGGCCGTCGATCAGCCGGGCACGGGAGGTCCGCTGCGGGCGCGCGGGGCGTTCGTCCCAGAAGCCCTTCAGATCGTCGTAGTCGGGGTCGCCGGAACGGCGGTTGTCGCGTGTCATGGTGGTTCTCCGTTGGTGGTCGGCGTCAGCCGAAGATGTTGTTGGTGTCGGTCGTCGTTTCAGACGCGGCAGGCGTGCCGGTCTGGCGCGTCAGATCGCGCTCCAGCAGCGCGACGAAATAGTTCGACCGCGACATGCCTTTCTTGCTCGCGATCCGGTCCAGCTTCTTCACCAGATCGCGCGGCAGCCGCATGGTCGTGCTGACCTTGCTGTTGGCCTTCTGGACCTGTTTCGCTCTCATGTTCGGGGCCTCCTTTCGTGTCGTCCTTGTAAGGTTGTATGTCAGACTTGACCGACACGCAAGCTATTTGTCAGGCACAATTCGCACAGCCTGACATTCTGCAAGACATCGCCAGACAGGTCCGTTATGATGCGGGCAACGATTTCAGGTGATTGAGGCGCGAAATGGCCGATACGACCCCTTATGTGCGGTCCTACAGCTTCACGAATTACCAGGCCGACGTGCCTGACAAGCCGCTGCCCGGCGACCGGCTGGACATTGAACTGGACAACATCGCGGACCGGTCCAAGACGCTGACCGATCTGGTCAATTCCGGCTTCAAGGTCGATGCGAACCTGGGGGACATCGTCACGGTCGCAGACGAGATCGGCAAGGTCGTCTTCGTGGCCGACAACATCGGGGACGTCCGCGCCGCGGCGGGCGTCGCACCCTACGTCCAAACGGCCATCGCCCTGTTCCTGGGCGCCTTTCCCGAAGATCCGTCGACCGGCACGAACGGCGGTCCGCTGACGATCGGCGCGACCTATTACAACACCGTCGTCAGCCAGTCCTTCGTCTGGACCGGCAGCGGCTGGACGCCCATCGCGCAGGTCAGCATCGGCGGGGTGCTGCAGGGATCGCTGGTCGTGTCCGGCGGCTCGACAACCTTTAACATCGGTGATTTCGTCAGTGTGACGGTCGCACTGAACGGTCAGGTGCTGCGGCCCGGTATCGACTTCACGCCGGCCAGCCCGGACATTACCATCCCGGGCGCGGTCGACGGTGGCGAGGTGACGTGGTTCGGCATCCTGAAAGGCTCGATCACCGATGCCGCGGCCTTCGTCAGGCAGAGCATCCTGACGACCACGGCGACGCGCTACAGCAACAACTCTGCAGGCCAGCCCCTGAACCTGACGCCCAGCAATCACATCCTGTTCGGGGCTGCACCCTTCGCGGTGCTGACCTACGGCGTCGATTACACGGTCGATGCGGGCGACGTCGTGTTCAGCTTCACACCCGACGCGGGCGAACTCTATCACGTCTTCTCGATGCCGCGCTTCACCAATACCGAAGCCCAGGTGCTGCTGCAGGACTACGAGAACCGCGTCCGCAACGACGCAGGTCGGGCCGAAGCGGCGGCAGCGGAGGCCGTCGCTAACGGCCAGTTCAACCCTCCGACCGCTGCGGCTGGCGTGTTCCGACCGATGGTTCAGCGCGCCCGTGACAGCGTGTCTGCGCTGGACCTGATGACGGCGGGTGGGCTGGATAGCGCGGTGCGTAACCGTGAAGCGACCAGTGCGGATGCAGGCGATATCACGGCGGCGGTGCAGGAGGCTTTGTCGGCCTGCGCCGCGAAGCGGTGGCGGCTGGACCTTCCGGCGGGGCGGTTCTGGTTCAACGACAAGCTGACGGCCAACACGCCGGTCAGCATCATCGGCGCGGGGATGGACGCGACCGATCTTGTGTGGGCGTCAGCGTCTCCGGCGGAGGGCATTGCCGTCAACGCGGGCGGGGTTGTAGCCGTCACCACCATTCGCGACCTGACCATGCGGACGGGGAAGGTCTCGCAGGATTATCCGATCACGCTGGACTATTCATCCCTGATCAGCGGTGGCATCATCCTGCCCCGCGCAGAAAGCCATGCGAAAATCCAGCGGGTTCGGACGCGCGGCACCGGCACATTCACCACGAACGGCTGGAAGGGCGGCATCAAGGCGATCAGCCTGTTGGGCTTGGACCTGGACAGCGTTCGGCTCAACGGCGTTTACACGGGCGCTTATGGGTCCATGCCGCAGAGCGAAGCGGGCGTTTGGTTCGGTGGCGCGGGTTCTCCGGTGCAATTGACCATGCGTGCGTCGATGGTCAGCGCGATGCAGGATGCCGTTTATACCGAAGATGCAGAGGGCATCTACATCCACAATAACGAGTTCGTGACGGTTGGGCGTGGGTATCGCTGTGTCAATGCCGTGAACGAAAGCGGGCTGGTGTTCACGGACAACCATGTCGCAACGGTGGATAAGGGCATCGTTCTGGAGCGGATGGCCGAGGCTATCGTGCGCGGCAACATTTTCTACACGGTCAACAACGTTGGCCCGATTGATTTTGTGACCGTCGGAACCGGCTGCGATGACGTGGTGATCGACGGCAATATATTCCGCCGCCTCGGATCTGTCTCGGTTGTGCGCTCGGTTGTTGTGACCGCTGGAGACGGTATTCGGGTTGGCGACAATCTTCACGACATTGGCAGCACGAATACCGCCATTTCTGTAACCGGCGGGCGGGCGATTGTTGCACCGCAGACGCTGGAGAGTGCGGCAAACCCACCGTTCATCAACACCACCAGTCCATCGCAGTTTGAAACCTTTCGAGGGTTCACGGGCGACTTGAACAACATCAACACGGACTGGCGGACTCCGCGTCAAATTCACACTCTCGGCGCAGGCGTCGTCAACGCGCCGGGGGCATGGGGGGCGACATCGGGGGCTATCATCGAAACCCTGAGCGTGGACGCAAACACTGCTTGGCAGATCGGACGCCACCCTAACGTCTCCAGCACCGTCTATAATCGCCGCAAGACCGGTGGAGCGTGGCAAGCGTGGGTATGACCGCCCGCCTGATCCGCCCTGACGGCACTGTCGCGCGGGTCTGGCGCACCATGGACCCGCGCGCCGCGCTGACGGCTGACCGCAACTGCCCGCCAGGATGGCGGGTTCTGATCGAGGAGGACGCCTGACATGGCCCTGAACCCCCTATCCGCCCGCGACAAGCAGAAAGGCCTGCTGCGGACCGACATCGTGCAAACCCTGGACACCGCCCAGCAGGCCAACGTCCGCACAGCCATCGGCGCTCCGCCCGCCACCCGGAGCATCAGCACGGCGGCCAATAGCGGCCTGTCCGGCGGCGGCAATATGACGGCCAACCGCTCGCTTTCCTTGGCGGGCATGGCCGCGGCCATCCGGGATCTGACCGGCGCAGGAACCGGTTTCATCGTCAAACTGGTCGGAGATAATGCGGTCCTTCGGTCGTTCGGCGTTGGCAACGGACTGACCGGAGAAAATCTCGGCGGCCAGGCGGGCAATCCAACGATCAGTCTGGGCACGCCGTCGCCGATCACCCGCACCAGCACCAGCAGCACCACGGCTAACAGCCACAGCCACGAATTGCCGCAGGCCGCTTTCCGCGACATGCTGGCGAACCATATCGGAGTGAACCAGATCGGATCGCTGATGTTCGCGACCTATACCGGGCCAGACCGGCTTTATGGCGAGACGGTCAGCGGGTCGACGCTGCGCCCTTCCAGCGACAACGGCATCCAGCCGGGATCGGACATCGCAGGCCAATGGCGGTGTCTGGGGTATGGGCGGAACGGCTCCAGCACGCTTTGGCTGAAGATCAGCAACTGACCAGCGAAAAGGGCCGCCTCTCGGGGCGGCCCATTCAACCCTTGCATAAACTTTAGTCTTTGTTATACTCTCCCTAACCAAGGAGACTAGCAATGATTGATTTTGAATGGCGGGACGTTCCCGGATGGGAAGGTGAATATCAAGTTAGTACGGAGGGAGATGTTCGATCATTAGATCGTCGCGCGCCCGTCGTTAATAGGTTCGGAAATATTGAGAACCGCTTGCATAAAGGTAAGCAATTAAAACTCACGGTCGGTAAAAATGGATACGCGATGGTGTCTTTCACGCGACCCGGAGGTGAACGAAAATCTGCCACGGTTCATTCTATCGTCGCTGAAGCGTTCTTGGGGCCCAAGCCTAAAGGGACAGAGGTTTGCCACGACAACGGGGTTAGGTCAGATAACAGGGTTCTGAACCTGCGCTATGGAAGCCGATCCTCAAATGCTATGGATCGGCACTTACACGGCACCATGAACCAGGCCAAAGGGGAAGTTCATTACTTCTCAAAGCTATCAGAGAAAGACGTCCGGTGGATCCGTGAAAACGCCCCGCGCATGACACGCAGGGCAATGGCAGAGGTTTTGGGCGTTTCGCATAGCACCGTTAGCAACGTCGTGAACGGTGTCCAATGGAAGCACACCGCCTAACTTTTGCGATACCTTTTTCCGGCCCATCCGTCTGCAGTCAGCGGGAGGCCGTCGGCCCAGTCCGGCAGTTCGCAGATCAGCCGCTCGAACGCGGCCAGATCGCCGAAGCCCCGCGGCACCTCGCACAGCATCTCGTCGTAGGTATGAAGGACAACGGGATAGCCCGCGCCTTCGGCCTTCCGCATCCCGTTGACCAGCAGGTCGCGCGCCGTCGCCTGGACGGCCGACTGGAACAGATCGCCCCCGTAGGTCCGCTTGCGCACGAAGCGGTTGGTCGTCCGGTCCATGCCCAGATACGAGATGCCCGGCGACGTGTCGCCCTGTACCTGCGCCAAGCCCTTCGCGGCCAGCTTCTCGGCGGCGTCCCGATCCATGACCTCGGCGTCCGCGTAATCACCGCCCTCGGTCTTCACCTTGACCCAGACCTGGGCGGACAGCTGCGGCGACGGGAAGCACAGGACGCGCTTGCTGGGCAGCTGCATCCACAGATAGCCAAGGCGGGAAATTAGGCGGCATCGCGCGGCGTCGTGGACGGTGCCCGGGCTCTCGATCGCGGCGCGCGCTGCGCCTTCCGTATCCTGCCAAGCCTTTGCGATGGCCGCGTTCTGGGCGCGCCAGCCCTGCACGATGACATAACAGGCCATCCATGCGTTCTGCGACATATCACGCGCCCCGCCCTGCCCCCGTGCGAAGCTGAATGCAAAGCGTCGGGCCGCCTTCTCGCGCATCTCCAGGTCGGTCTTCTCCCAGATCGGGGCGTGCATGGCGTCCAGATCGACCCGGTAAAGACGGGCCATCGTGCCGAACGCGGACACACTCCCTCCGAAACCCAAGGCCAACTCGGCCGGCTTTCCGATCGCCTGTCGGGACCAGTGCTTCTTCGTGACCGTCTCCAGCGGCAGGCCCAGGATCCGCGCCGCCGTCTGGCGGTACATGTCGGGGATCTTGGGGTCGGAGATGATGCCGTGCATCGCCTCCAGCTTCCATTCCTCGTCGGCCAGCCACGCTGCGACGGCCCCCTCGATACCGGAATAGTCGGCCTGCAGAAACTCGTGCCCCGGCGCAGCCAGGATGAAGCCCCGGATCGCATCGGACAGAAGGTGCATCGGACGGCCGAGATCGTCGCCGTAGAGCGTCATCAGCACGTCAGGGTCTTCCGTGCGGATCGCGCCGAACAGGGTGGCCGTGTTCAGGTGGGCGTCGTCGTAGATGCCGCGGGTCCGCGGCAGGTTCGACACATTGACGCCTGTCGATGTCCACCGCCCCGTGCTGGCCCCGTGGTAGGTGTAGCACCCCCGGACACGCCCGTCAGGGCTGGCCCTGTTCAGGAAGGCCTCGATCTTCGTGACCGACGTCTTCCCGCCCTCCAGCCGCAGTTCCAGCGCTGTGCGAACGGCCGGCGGCAGATCGGTCAGCTGCAGCGCGTCGGCCAGGTCCCCTTTGGCCCCGCCCGGCAGGTCAACGCCCTGTGCTGCGCACCACGCGACCAGCTTCCCGATCTCGGAAACCTTCCTGACGGAACCACCGGTGGCCGCTGCCATTTCCTCGTCTAGCTTCGCTTTGGCGCGCTCAGCCAGCTTCACGGCAGCCCTGGCGGACTTCGCGTCGATCCGCAGCCCGCGGCGATTGATGCGCTCGGACAGATGCCAGACGTCTTGCTCGTCGTCGGATAGCGGGACCAGCAGCTTGTCGGCTTCGCGCTCGGCTGCGACGTCCAGATCGCAATACCGCTTGTAGGCCTCGAAGTCCGCAGGGTGGGCGGCGGGATCCTTGACCTGACCCTTGCTGTCGGGGATCGAGAACATCCGCATCAGGCGGGCGCCCTCCTTGTCCTTTTTGATCGGCAGGTCCAGCGCCTCGCCCAGCTTGTCGAGGCTCTGGGGCAAGGCCATCGCCAGGCCTGTCGCCATCGTGCAGGAGAATTGCTCATAGGCGGGCATGGGCCAGCCCGCATTTGCGGCCAGCCACTCGAAACAGCGCGTCTCAAACCCCGCGTTGAACGCTTTGATCTTCCCACCGGCCTCGATGTGGCTCTTTAGGTCGGCCGGGCACGGCTCGCCCAGTTGCCACCGCTGAATAGGGCCATCTCCGATGGCGTAGGATCCGATCAGCACCTTGGCTTTGGGGCTTTCGAAATAAACATGGCTCCCCTGCTTTGGCAGGTTGACCGGGCTATATGTCTCAAAATCGCAGATGCAGGTTTCAAGCATCGCCCATCTCCATTCCAATGACCTCGACGCCCGCTTCCGCGAACATGGTGGCCGCCGCCGCGAACTCGTCGTCCGGCATCGACGTCTGGCCCGGGCCGACATAGACCCGCCGGATGCCGGCCTGGATCAGGGCTTTTGAGCATCCCGAGCAGCACATGTGGGTGACGTAGACGCTGCAACCTTTTGTGCGGATGCCCTCGCGCGCTGCGAAGGAGACCAAATTAATTTCGGCGTGGGCTGAAAATTTGTACTTCTCGGGCCGTTCCCGGCGCGCGGGCATGTCCCGGACGCCCCGCGGGGGGCCGTTGTAGGCGCAGAGCCGCACTTCGCCGTCCAGGCCGACCAAAGCTGCGCCGACCTGCGTGCTGTCCTTGGATTTAAGCGCAGCGTGTCGCGCAAATCCCATCAGATACTCATTCCAGTTCATCCGAAAATGTCCTCGTCCTTGGCCGCGTCGGCGGCAGGTTCCAGCACCCGAACGGGACCGGTCAGCGCGTCCTTGATGCCGCGCGACGGGATGGCCGCGGTGATGCACCGCCAGCCCTCCGTCTTGCCGTTCGCGCGGCGCACATTGCATTGGAAGCCCCCGGCGCACGGCCAGACCGTCAGGGCGGTGAGGCCGCCGCTCTTGGCGGCCTCGTCGATCAGTTGCTCCAGGGTCGCCATGATGGCCCCCTAGAACAGCAGCGGCATGACGCCGTGCAGGGCTTCGCGGATCTGCGCCGCCAGCTGGCGATGCTCCTTCTGCGTCTCATGGCGCTCGCGCACGTCCAGGAAATGCACCCAGGACCGGACGGTGGCGTTCACATAGAGGCGGCTGACGGTCAGGCCCTCCGGCAGGATGACACGGGCCGTCTCCTTGGCCTCGCCGTTGTCCAGGCGGCACTGGTATTCCGCCGCGATGTGCGACAGGACATCGGTGTTGCTGAACTCGGCATTGCGACCGGTCGCATCATCGTCGATCGAGGACTGGCGGTTGTCGGGGTCGGCCAGACGGCCTTCCCGCTCCACGAAACCCGGCACCGCGCTATATCTTTGCGAAAATTCTTGAACGCCGCCCGCGTGCTTGTCGATGCCGTCAGGGTAGAATGACAGGCACTCGTCATGTTCGACCACCAGCATGCTTTCGTGGCGGGTGAACTGGCGGGTGATGTCGCGGGGGCCGACGATCTCCAGATTGATGTTGGCCATCTGCATGACCGACCATTCCCCGCGCGCCTTGCAGCTGGCGATGAACTTCTCGGACGAGATGACCTTCTCGCCGGCCAGCTGCTTCTCCTGGTTTCGGATGTTGCTGACGCGGGACTGGTAGACGATCAAATCTTCGGTCGTCGGGATGTCCAGCACGACCGGCTTGGTCATCGCGATGACGCGGACGTCGAACAGGTCTTTCATTGGTTCGCCCTCATTTTGGAGAGTGCGCGCGTCAACTCCATGCTGGCGCGCTTGACGCTCGCGGTGTGTTCCCCGCCGTCATAGAATGGGTCCATATCGACGTGAGGCTGGCGGGGATCTTGTTCGTGACGCAGCGCCGCGATGCGGGACAGGAAACGCAACGCTTCTTGTTCCGCCAAGTCGATCAGATGCTTCTTCATCCGAAAATCTCCATGCCAAGCGCCTCGCCATAGAGGCGCAGGATCGCGTTTTCTTCCGCGATCGCGTCCTTGTCGCGGCGCCGCAGCGCCACGATCCGGTCGATCGTCTTGGGGTCGTAGCCCCGGCCCTTTGCCTCGGCGCGGACCTCCTTGATGCCTTCGGCGGCGACGGCCTTCTCGTCGTGCAGCCGCTCGATGCGTTCCACGAAGGCGCGCAGTTCATCCGCCGCGACCGTGTAGGCCTGGTCGCCGCTGTTGTGCCCCGGGCCACTCATGACCGGCCCTCCACAGCGTCAGCCAGCTTGCGCAAGCTGGCTACAAAGTGGAGCTTGTGGTCGTCGCCGAGGCCGTCGAGGATATCGACCGCGTCGTCCAGCAGCGAGCCGGCGTCCAAACCGCCGGCCAGTCCCCGCCAGAACTCCTCGGCGAAATGGCCGTCATCCTGCAACTTCTCCAGCACATCGTCGGCACCGATGTCGACGCTAAAATAAGCCATAGCCTTACTCCTGATTGATGGGGGTTGGACAAGGCCGACGATCCGGCCTTGTCTGTCGTCGTATCAGACAGTCAGGTCAGCCGAAAAGGCCGCCGGCGCCCGCGCCGCCCTTCGTCTCGTCAGGGGCCTTCTCGGCGGCCACGGTTTCGGCCTTGAAGAACTTGTCGGTGTAGACGCCGCCGCCACCGCCCAGGCTGTCACCCGACTTGATCTTCTGGAACGCGCCGATGTTGAACGTCACGCCCTTGCCGGTCTTCGGGTGATCCCAGGTGAAGGCGTTGACGACGGCATAGCCGTAGTCGCCGGACTTCAGTCTCGACGGGTCGTTCGACGCGATCTTCTGGACGAGTTCGTCCACGACCTGCGGCGGGTAGTTCTCGCCAGAAGATGCGCGGATGAAGAAATGGCCCTCGAAGCCGGGGTGGCGGTCGCCGGTCTTCTTGCTGACGCCCTGGGGGCCGTCGCCGTTCAGCACCGGCAGCTTGATCGCACCGTTATCGATCATGGTGCGGATCTTCGCCTCGTCGCCCCAGCTGGCGGAGACGCAGGCATCAATGATGGCGTTCTGCAGCGCCGTCAGGGTGGTCGTGTCGGTCTTCGGGATCAGCAGCGTGCAGCCGTATTTCGGCGTTTGGCCTTCCTCGGCCGCGCGGGCCTCGAACAGGTTCTGGACGAAGGATGCGCGGACCAGTCCGGTCATGATGTCTTGCGAGCGTGCCATGTGTTTTCAGTCCTTGTTCTGTGCTGTGAAAAAAGAGGTGATCGGCGCGGCAATCTCCTGCCGCATCGTGTTGTCGAGGCGCACCAGGTTGGTGCCGCCAGTCGGCGTTTCAGACAGTTCGGCCACCAGCGCGGCCTGGTCCTTCAGCGCCTTGCGGACCTGCTTGGGCGTCCGCAGCTTGCCCGGTGTCAGGAACAGGTCGGTCTTGATGTCGGCCATCTCGCAAGCGAGCGTGACCTGATCTTCGACGCCGTCCTTCCACTTCTCCCGGCCCGTCTTGCGAACCAGGCCGTAGCCGGTGGCGGGGGAACCGCCCTCGGCCAGATGGTGTTCATGGGCCCGAACCTGCTTCACCCAGTTCTCGATCATGTCGAGCATGTCGAGGCGCTTCGCGCGCTCGTCGGGGTCGGTCTGTTCGGGCACATTCGCCAGCTGCGCATCCCCTGCCGGGGTGAACCAGACGCCGACCGCATCCAGCGCCGCCTGCTCCAGCGCCGGGCATGTCGCCGCGGCCTTGCAGAAGGTGCTGCCGCAATGCGGCCCCGGGTTCAGGTAGGCCGCAGCCCATGCCGCCGGCGCCAGATCGGCGCGAGCGTCCATTGCTTCCTTGGACAGCCGCATCGCGGTCAGCATGTCCCAAGTCCAGTCGACCAGGTCCATGACGTCGATCGTCTCGGACCGGATACGGCCGTCGGGGTGTGGCGCGCGGGGCTGGACGATCGTGACCTTGACTGCAGACGCCGTCAGGCCCTTGTTTTCCACCATAGCGCCAAGCCCATACGTGCAAAGCTGCGGGTTTCGATCGCGCTTCTCTTTACCGTCTGCGTCCGTCGTGATCTTCACCACTTCGACGACCACGCCCCTGCCGCCCTTCAGGTCGACGACCTCGATCAGTTCCCATTTCGGGAACCAGATCACCGCGTCGCCCGTGCCGCCCGCGTCGAAGGGCGTACCAAGAGACGACAGGTCGAACCGTTGCTCTACCATCAGGACAGCGTGTTCGCCCGTGTCGGCCAGATAGTCGGCCATGCGCTTGCGCACATAGTCGATGTAGGTCTGCGCCGTCTCGGCCATTTCCTCGTCGACCTCGAAGGAATACTTCTTGCCCTTCAAGGTTGTGCCGATGAAGCGTTCCGCGTCGGTCCCGTCTCGTAGACAGACGTCCCCGATCTGGTGGCAGCAAGTTCCCCAGTCTGCGGCCTCGCTGGTGCTGTCCGGCAGATTGATCGTCATCGCCAGCGCGCCCTTGCAGGCGAAGTTGCGGGCCGAGGCGCTGGCCGACCAGGACGCATGGTCGCGGTCAGCGTGCGCTTGCATCGCCAGTGACCTCGCGCATGTAGCGGAAACCCGGTGTGACGACCGCGACCATAGTCCTCCCGCTCGTGAAGGTAAGCGCACCAGTATCCGTGTTGAAGTAGAAGCTCTCCGCCTCGAACACGACGTCTTCCATGTCGACGTCAAGGCACACTTCGAACTTGCGAAGGGACATCGGTCAGCCCTCCATCTTCGCGGTCAGCGCGTCGATGACCAGCCTGAACGCGGCCGCGTCCTCGGGGATCTCGGACAGCTTCGTAACGTTGCCGGCGGGGAAGTTGCTATTTAGGATCGCCAGCAGGTCCGTGGTCAGCCGGTCCATGCCCATCTTCTGGCCGTAGGCCATCATGGCGGCGCGCACGTCGTCGCGGGTCGGCTCGGCGGCCGTGGCGTTGGCCGGGTCCGCGGCCTCGTCGGCAGCGTCTTGCGCGTCGTCCTCGGGGCTGACACGTTCCGCGCCGGTCGAGATAGCGGGCTTGGGTTCGATGTCCGCATTGGCGATTTCGCGGCCTCCGACCTGCTGATCTGCGAAATCGGCGGCCTCGTCTTCCTCGATCTCGGCCTTGGTTCTGCGGGCCTTGCCGGGGGCGGGCTTGCCGCGCTCGCGGACGATATGGACCTCGTCCACCGGTTCGTCAGTCGCCTTTTCAGACACGTCCGACACGGCATCGGGGACGTCGTCTGCTTTGGCCCGGTCGCGCGGCTTGTCTTCCGCATCGAGACGGCGCGGCTCGGGCATCGCCAACGAGACGCCGCGGCTGTAGCCGATGGCTTCCATCGCGCGGGCCAGATAGTTGCTGGCGGCACCGGCGCGGATGTCGTCTTCGGGGATGTAGACTTCGATTTTCATGGTCATGGTTTTAGTCTCCTTGTTGATGGTCGGTCAGCGCATCACAGAATTGATGGCTTGCCATTTGCGAAGCAGGACGGATTGAATTGCGTCGTCCACACTTCCTTCTAGCGTCGCAACGCGGACCCTCGGGGTACGGGCTTGGCCGAAGTTCGTCACGCGGAAGGCCATCTGGGCCATTTGTGCAGGCTGAAAGCTGCTTTCCGCGAAAATCAGTTCCGCCGCGGCGGACAGGTCGATTGCCTCGCCCGCGGCCTGGATGTTGCCAATGAACACCCGGATGGCCGGATCGGTCTGGAACGCCGCGACGTTGGCCTCGCGCTCTTTGGCGCTGGTCGCGCCGGTCAGCGTCACGACGCCGAACTTTGCCAGCTGCTCGGCCAGTTCCGCGATGACGTCAGTGTGCCAGCCCGCCAGGACGATCTTGTCCAGCCCGCTGTCAAATTCCTCTTTCAAGGCTTCGACCAGCGGCGCGACCTTCAGTTCGCCCCAGATGCGGCGGACCGGGCCCAGATGGTCGTCGCGCAGCCCGTCCAGATCGCCCGCTGCGATCTTCGCCAGAACCTTCGCGTCGACATTGGTGCGCTCGGCGGCCTGGGCGCGCTTAACGGCGACCGGGGACGCCATGAGCGGCATGATCTCGTAGATGGGGGCCGTGATGCCGACGTCCTGCTGCGTGCGGCGCATGTAGAAGCCGTCCAGTCGCGCAGCCAGTTCCTCCAGGTTCTGCCCGCCGATGATGACGTCGACCCAGCGATGAAATCCGATCTTCTTGGGCTTGATCTTGCAGTAGCGGCGCTTGAACACGTCGATGTCGCTGACGTCCGGGCGATCGCCGTCGGCCTCCAGACGTTCGGGTGCCAGCGCCTTCAGCATCGGGAACAGGTCGAAGGGCGAGTTGGGCATGGGGGTGCCGGTCAGGCACCAGACGCGGGCCGCGCGGTGCGCCAGGCCGCCGGCCATATCGAAGGCCGCGATCGTGCGCTTGGCATCAAAGGACTTGGCATAGTGGGCCTCGTCCAGGATCAGGACGTCCCATTGGCGCTTCCACAGCGCCATTATGCGCGCGGGATCGGCCATCTGGGGCCAGCCGACGATGACGACTTCCGCGTCGTCCTGGAGGCGGTCGCCGCCTGCCAGTATTTGGGTCTTGTGGCCGATCATCGACCAGTCCGCAAAACCGCGTCTCCAGACCGGGCGGCCCGATGCGGTGGTGACGACCAGGATGCGGCGGGCGCCGACCATGTCGGCCGCCATGATGGCCGTGCCAGTCTTCCCCACGCGGGGAAGGTCTGCCAGCAGGGCAGTTCTTCTCTCGGCGAGGAAGGCGGCTCCTGTCAGCTGGTGGTCCTTGGCGATCATCATCTTCTAAACCTGTTCATCCGGTGCATCATGTAAGCTGTTGTATGTCACCATTTCAGACATTGGCGACACGAAGTCAATCCGCTTTCTTCCGAGCGACCGACATTTCTTCGATCATGCGCGACGCCACGCCAGCGACGCCCGGCTTATTGTCGACCAGCGTGCCCTGCGCTTCTGCGTCGATCAGGATCGCGCAGCAGGCCATGACGTGCCCGAGATGATGGATCTTGCTGTCGGACGCCTCACGCTCGCCATCCCACCATGCCAAAAGGTGGCGAAAGGCGGCGTCGTAGTAGGTGGCGGCGTCGACCGGGCGGGACCGCCAGTTCATTAGGCCATATTTCTTCTCGCCGTCTTCCATCGCGAGCCCGAGCCATAGAATTGCCGATGGCGGGATGGCGTGCAGTGGCGGTTTGGCGCGTCCTACTGCCGCCTTGGGGTTAGTGCTGCCGTCCTCGGTCATCCGAAAACATCCTCTCGTTCATGGGGCCACGCATCGGGCCATTGGTCGGGGGTGAAGGGGCGGACGACGATCCAGGTGCCCGGCTTGTCGCCATATCTCTTGCGGACACGGCCATCCACGACTTGCCCGTCATCGCCCCAGACCACCAGGTTCAGCGCGTCGACCGTCTTGCCGTAGTTATCCCAGTCCGGCTTGCTTGTCGGCAGTTCCCGCATCTCGCGGGCGGCATCCTGGCGCTTCTTCGGCCACGAGGGGGCGATCGGCACCACGACGAACATATCCAGGGCCAAGGGCCCTTCCAGTGGCGTGCGGCCCGTCATGGCCTGCATCGCTGCGTATTTCAGTTGGGCCTCGAAGGAGGCCGTCTTGGCGGGCGTGTAAGCCCTGCCCGTCTCGCGGTTGAAGCGCGGCCTGCCCTTCGGGACCGGCTTGCCCAGAACCGCGATCTCGATCATCCGAATATTCCCCGGTCTAGGACAACGATCTGCTTGTCTCCCGGAATATCCTGCAGTCGTTCGACATTTCCGACACCGTAAGCAGCGATTACTGACGGGGCGCCCGAATTAGCCGCGGCCCGCTTGCCGTCGACGTAGTGAAAGTGGAGGCGCCCGCGCAAGAAAGCGAGCGCGTCGGCCTTCTTCCATACATGCTCGAAGAACATGTCTGTTTCCGTCCGGGCAAAGATCAAGGCCATTCCGTTGCCGTGATCGGCCAGCCGGTCCAGCCAATTCGCAGCTTCTCGGCCGTAGGGAGGGTTCAACCAAACACGTCCGAACCAAGGAAGGGCCAGACCGTCAGCCACAGGGCCGATGGAGGGCCGCCCGTAATGGACAGAGGCCGTATCCCAAGGGCGGCGGTTACTGGGGCTGCAAGGGTCAAGATCGAAAGGGCCAAGGGCCTCGACCAAAGCGGGAGGCGTCAACCATTCATCGTTCTTCATGGCTGCAGACTGATGGCCCCCGATACCCTGGTTCATGCCATCGCCGCCACGTCAGGCGACAGCAGCGCGTTGGCCGACATCTTCGCCAGCAGCGGCCAGTCGGTGTTCGTCGCGATGCCATAGAGGTCGTTGTAACCCTGCGCGCGGTATTCACCTTCGCGGGCCTGTCGGCTGGCGCGCCAATAGTTCAGCGCCTCCAGTTCTTTGAACGATCTGCTCGGCGTCATGGTCATCCCCCATTTTCGATTGTCGCCCATCATGGGCGGACGTGTCCGCAGCAACAAACATGCACATTTGGACAGTTTCTGTAAGGCGGCCTGTATGTCTTGCCGACCTGCCTGACATACATCCTACAAAAATAAGGGCTGGTCAAGCGGAAATTGTATGATATACATCCTGACATACAACAAACACGACGGGCACCACAGATGGCTAAGAATGTAAGGACTTACATGGGGAACGACGCCCCCACCCCGGAGGGGGAACGGCCTAAGCACCTGACGAAGCAGGAGTTTGGGCGCCGGGTCTATCGCCTGATGACGGAACGCGGCTGGCACCAGAGTGAACTGGCCCGCCAGGCGCAACTGACCCGCGACGCCGTGTCGACCTATGTCAACGGTCGCAGCCTGCCGGACCCGCGCAACGCGCAGAAGCTGGCTGACGCCTTCGGCATGACGGTCGAACAGCTGCTGCCGAACCTGGTCGAACAGTCGATCGACCGCGATCCGCCGGCGATGGAGTTGAAGGTCAGCGCCTTGAACCCGAACGTGGCGTGGCTGCGGCTGAACCGCCTCGTCGAGACGGAGAACGCGATGAAGATCATGTCGATCCTGCGTGAAGACAATGCAGCATCTTCTGACGGAAGCTGAAGTCGCGCAGCGCCTGCGCTGCTCGACCTCGAAGATCAAGAGACTGCGGCTGTCGGGGGCCCTGACCTATATCCCCGGCCGCCCAGTCCTGGTGGCCGAAGATGATCTGAACGAATATCTGGAGTGTCTGAAATGTCGATCCCAAGCATCAAACAAGCCGCCAACGGGGTCTGGTACGTCCACTGGACCGATGGCCGACGCAGCAAGCGCGAGAGCCTGGGCACTCGCGAAAAAGCGGAAGCCAAGGCGCGCTTCGCGCAGTGGTTGATCGTCGATGGGCAGAACAAGGGCGCGGCGCCCGTGGAATATAGCGTGGCCGATCTCTGGACAGCCTACGAGAAAGGCCATGTCACCACGCTGGCGAGCCCTGCAACGGCCGTCTTCTCGTGGAAGAACCTGGCGCCGCATTTCGCCCACCTCGCGCCCCGTGACGTGCCCGGCGCGGTCCCGGCCTATGTCGCCAAGCGATCGGCCAAGGTGAAGCCTGGCACGATCCGCCGAGATCTCGTCCAGCTGCGCGCCATCCTGAACTGGGCGTCCGACCCGCGCCGCGGCAAGCCGCTGATCGAGCCGGTCCCGCCATTCACCATGCCCAAGGAAGGGCCGCCGCGGGATCGCTGGCTGACCGACATGGAAGTGCAGCGCCTCTATGCCGCCTCGGACGACGAGCGGATCACCCTGTTCATGCGCCTCGCGCTGGAGACGGCCGGTCGCAAGGCCGCGCTGCTGGAACTGACCTGGGACCGGGTCGACTTCGACACGATGGTCATCCATCTCGCGAACCCGTCCCGGGAGACGACGAAGAAGCGGCGCGCCAGCGTCCCGATCTCGCCGACGCTGCTGCCGCATCTGGAGGCCGCCTATGCGGCCCGGCGCGGCACCCACGTCCTCGGGAGGGGCGGCGACGTCTATCAACAGATCCAGCGGATCGCGAAGCTGGCGAAGGTTCCGGGCGTCAGCCCGAACGTGTTCCGCCACACGGCGGCGACGAAGATGGCCCGGCGCGGCGTGCCGCTTTGGTTGATCGCGAAAGTCCTCGGCAACTCGCTTATAATGGTGGAGCGTGTATATGCCAAAAGCCAACCCGACGACCTGCGGGCCGCAGTCAATCATATCTCTGGAAGGGGGTGAAAAATTGCGCGCAGAGATGGGCGCAGCGCCCGAATTGGGCGTCATACATGCCTGACATGACCTGACAAATACCTATACTGACCCCAGCAAATGCAGGCCACATTGCGTTTTTACCAGACATACACCTGACAAACATTCCCTTGGTAAGGGTGAGGTCGAGAGTTCAATCCTCTCTCACAGCACCAGTTTTTCTTGAGTGACATGAAGAACTTGTGCTAGTTCAGAGGCTTGAAGCCCCCTCGGTGGTATACAGAGGTGGCATACATGGCCCTCCGAATGCCCAGCCCGACCAAGCATACCAAGACCGGCGTTTACTACCTGATAGTCCGGTCCCCGTCCGATCTAGTGCGCTCCGGTGCCCGTCCGGTGACCTTGTTGCACATCTCAGTGATGGGGATTCACTGAGCGCGTCCTGAGGGTTAGGTCGAGGGCATGCCGAAGCCTTCCCCGATCCGCTACCGCACGAC